>CAINUH010000001.1 GCA_903853735.1 uncultured Desulfomonile sp.
CATCCTGACACTTTTGACGAGTTAGTAGACTTGAATACTCTGGGTCGGCCTGGGTGCTTGGATTCTGGAATGACGGAAGAGTATATATCCAGGAAGTTCAGTCGGTCAGAACGGCTCCCCATTCATCCTAAGGTCTCGGATACAGGGCATCAGGGATTACCTCTGTTCCAAGAACAGATGATGCTTATAGCGCGAGAGCTTGCAGGTTTCACTATGGCAGAAGCAGATACTCTGCGGAAAGCCATTGGTAAGAAACAGAAGGAACTGATGGACGCTCTGCGTGATAAGTTCATAAATGGGTGCATATCCCATGCAGGTACCTCTACACAAGAAGCCGAGGGGGTGTGGGACACCCTAGAGAAGAGTGCCAGATATACCTGGAATCTATCACATGCAGTAGCCTATACTATGATATCTTATTGGACGATGTGGCTATCGGCCAATAAACCAGTCAAATTCTTCTGCGAGCTTATTAATGGAGCAGATGACGCCGGGCGCAGGAGAGTGCTCCTGTCTGAGTGCAACAGGCGAGGAATCAAGATACTCCACCCCCTAATTAACGTAGCTGAGGCCAGTCCTTCGGTACATAATGGAGGAATAGTACTCGGCCTATTGGGTATCAAACAGGTGGGTGAGGTTGCCCTGAAATCTATCATGAAGGCCCGAGAGAACGGAGACTTCTTGGACTCAGCAGACCTGAAATCCAGAACTAAGGTCAATTCAAGGACTCTAGAATATCTACTAAAAGCAGGTTGCTTCCCTGAGGAGAGGGAACCTTCCAGAGAAGAGGAATTGGACTCAGTAGGGTACTCAATATCAGGGCGGGCCATCGATCAGGGTATCCTCGCCAAGATGCGGTCAGTATGCGAAATCATAGATGTGAAGCCCATCACTACCAAGAAGGGTGACCCTATGTGCTTCCTGTCTGTTGAATTCCATGAAGGTATACAGTCTATTACTGTCTTTCCTAAGACTTATGAAGCCATGAGAGATTTCTTCAAGCCGGGTGCAGTCTTGGGTGTGAGATTAGATAAGGATATCTTGATAGGTTTATTCAATCCGTATGATATCTCTAAGATAGTAGTAGAGATTCCAGATGAGAAGGCAGACGAATTTATGACCTTCTTCCCATCCTGCGCAGGTAATCCTAACGTCTCGGCTGGTGGTATGGGTATCTCTAAGGTAAACATGACCGAAGAAATGCTGGCATTTATAGATAAGGAATTTGGAATCGCATACATAATACGTTAATCGGGGATTCTCTGAGGGACACTATACGGTATGGAGGAACACATGAGTGAAGAAAAACAGCCCGAAGAAGTAATCTTAAGCCTAGTACAAGAAGGCAAGGAATTGACTGTCTCCACGAAGAGCGTCAAGGAGATGATCGACGAGATGGGCAAAGTCGTCGTCGATAGCCAGGAGAAATACGACTGGCTCCTCAACTGGGTACGCAGGAATAAGGAAACCCAGAAAATCGTAATCGATGCCACCGAGACCAAGAGGGTCGAGGCCAAGGCCAAATATGACGCAGTCCTCACCAGTCGCAGTATCCTGATCAAACCACTGGAAACCGCCGAGAAGGTAGCCAGAGACCGGATGACCGAATGGTCAACAGCACAAGAGAAGAAGCGTCGCGAGGAAGAAGCGGCCGTCCGAGCTACCTTGGTCGAGAAGAAGGAAGACGACAAGATCATGGAAGCTGAGACCCTACAGGCCATGGGACGGACCGACGCCGCCGAAGCTCTGATGGACAAAAAGACCATCGTGACCAAGTCTGCAGTCGCCGCAGTAATGACCACCGCAAAGGTGGGCAAAACCATAGAGAAGTGGGAAGTCAAGGTGACTGACGTATCCAAACTTCTGGCCGAAGCGTCAGGGATACCTGATATCGCCGCGTGTATCACGATAAGCGAATCAGCCCTGGCCGCCTTCTGCAAGAAGTCGGGTACCAAGGCTCTCGCAGGGTGCACGGTAGAGCAGAAGTTCGTACCGGTACTCTGATATGGAGCATGACGAATACACCTCACCATTTTCGAATAGATATGGTGGGGAGAACATGCGGAAAATCTGGGGTGAGAAATACAAGCGGGCCTGCTGGAGAAGGGTATGGTCCGCTCTGGCATATGGTATGAGTGAAGTGGGCATGATACAGGTAGAACATGCCAGAGCGATTGCCAGACATGAGCATGAAATAGACGTGGCCCGGTCTCTGGAACTAGAGAAGGAGACTGGTCATGACCTTGTTGCAGAGCTTCGGGTCTTCGCCAGTCAGTGTGGGGACTCAGGCCCATTTGTACATTTGGGTGCCACATCCTCTGATATCGAAGACAATGCTGATGCTCTGCGCATCAGAGAATCCTTATCCCTCGTCACCTCGTCCTTGAAGGCCCTTCTCAATCGAATGGCCTTTATGGTAGAAGACTATGCGGATTTGGAGATTCCAGGATTCACACACCTGCAACCAGCCGAGACTACTACTTTAGGATATCGGATGGCTATCTGGTCTCAAGACCTTCTGGAAGACTACAAAGACCTAATGGCTATCAAGGATGAAATTAAGCTGAAAGGATTCAAGGGTCCTGTAGGCACCTCGGCCTCGTACGTGAGTATGTCATCCAAGAAAAATGCAAGGGATATGGAGAGTATCGCTTGCAGGAAATTGGGTATGGACTTCTTTATGGTGGCGGCCCAGACATACCCGAGAAGACAGGATTACAAAGTGCTCTCGGCTCTATCCAGCCTAGCCTGCTCGATGGCCAAAATGTCCTTAGATTTGAGATTGATGCAGTCTCCTCTTATGGGTGGCATAAAGGAACCGTTTCGAAATAAGCAGGTGGGTTCATCGGCCATGCCCTTCAAACAGAATCCAATAATTTCAGAAAAGGTGTGTTCACTCTCAAGGATGGTAGCCGCTAATACCTCAATAGCATGGCAGAACGCTTCATTGTCTATGCTCGATCGGACTTTGGATGACTCAGCCAACAGACGGGCTATTCTCCCTGAATCGTTCCTAGCGATAGATGAAATGCTGATATGCTGTACCAAGGTGATGCATGGGCTGACTATTTGCGAGGAAGATTTGGCCCTGACGGTACGCGAGCATCAAAACTCTGAGTATTTCAGCAGGGTATTAAATCTCGCGGCCGCTAATGGTATAGACAGGGCTGAGGCTCATTCTGCACTGTCGACAATATGCGAGGAAGCTCGCCAGAAAGGGTGGAACTCGGAGAAGAGGATATCTGCTATCAAATCCTGTCTGATCTTTTCATCAATTAAAGTTTGGAGTACAGACATTTTCGAAAGGACTGAGGGGTACTCAGGTCTGGCTGAGACTCTGGCAAAGGACATGTCCACGATCATAAAAATCCGATGTACAAGGAGTCACTGATGCAGGGTTTGAAGACTATCCTGATAATAGTCGCTGTGTTGGTATTCGTACTTTGGCTAGTGGTATTCTTTGGGAAACCAGTCAAGAAGTATTACCAGAATGACGGTAAGCAGGGATATGTAAGGGTTGGTAGAGAATGGATGACGTACGAAGATTATAGGAGGAAGTATGCCGAAGGCATGGAGAATCAGGAAAATCAGGATGGAAAACGTAGTTAAATGGACAATCTCCGACGAGAGATTTTGGACAGGACTGATTCTCGGAGCAGTAGTTACCTTCATTTCATGTGTATTATTGGCATATATAAATTAGGAGGTCTTTGTGCTTAATATTGTAAACGTAATCTATTCCCAAACCATCAGGGAGAACAAGGAACGAGAAAGGAAGCTCAGGCACTACCCATCCTCGGCTTGTGCCATATTAGATGGTAAGTTTATAGGGAAATGCAGGAAGGCTACATGGTTCGAATGGATGCGATTTAAGAAGACGAACCCCATGGATGCCCCGGCCCTGTTCAAGACGAATACCGGTAATCTCCTCCACGATCAGATGTCAGGTGTCCTCACCAGAGGTCTGATAGACTTAGGATATCAGGAAGAAGACCTGTACGGTGAGGGCAAGGGTGACGAAGTTGAGTTCATCTGGCAACCCGAGGGTCTCAAATACCCATTCTCAGGAAGGAAGGACAAACGCTTCATCGGCCTGGAGGGGAATCGTCTCGTGATGGAGTGGAAATCCACTTATGGTAAGGGTACTGACTACATCAAAAGGGACGGCCCGAAAGAGGAGAATCTGCTCCAGTGTGCAATCTATCTGGAACAGGATAAATGGCCTGTGGACGCGATAGCCCTTGTCTACGTGGCCAGGGATTCGGGTTATATCTTTGGGTTCTGGATTACCAAGGCCAAATCCACCAAATCCGGATTATTGGTCGAGCACATGGGTTCCTCGGTGGCTAATTTCTCGGGTCTCTCATGGAATACGATACTGGAAGGTACCAAATCTCTTGAGGTTGCTCTTGCCAAAGACGAACCGCCAAAGTGCGATTATCCAGCGTCAGACTGGCATTGCAAATATTGTTCCTATGAAAGTATGTGCAGGGGGAGAGCATGAGTTACGGTTTATTCAAACGTGAGGTCTTGAAGAACGCTCATTTCGCCTGCGAGAATCCTCACTGTGATGGTGGTGCTGAAACGGTACATCACTTCCTGAAAAAGAGTACCCATTCTGAGTATTCTGAGGAAGTTGAGAATGGGATGGCCTGTTGCGGTCGCTGTCACACTGAAATAGAACGCAGGATACGTGAAGGTGAGGATTTCTTGGAACTCTACCCCATCGGCAGGTATAATATCATGATGGCCAAAGCTGGTATTACTCGGCCTGAGGGTTTCGACGTTCCTGAAAGGGTTGCGAAAGCCCGTGCCCTGAGGGTAAAGGCTGATGAAATTGCCCATGGTCAGGGATTCCTCGGCGAAGAGTTGATATGAAAGAAGTACCAGGACTTAAGGTATTGCGGAGTACACCAAAGGTCATCATAGGGGTTGACCCTCATTATGCCAAGCCATTGTCCTTCACTGTCCTGAGAGGTGAGGAAATAGTGGCTCAGTCCAAGGGAGACATCCGGACTTTGGATATCTTGCTTGAAGCATATCACCCTGATCTTGTGGCTGTAGAGGACCAGTATCTCAACAAGAATTATAACACAGCCAAGAAGTTGGCTTGGGTCGCAGGTAAGGTCATGGGTCTGTGCGAACTGAGGAAGATTAGGTGTGAATCTGTCAACGTCTCTACGTGGAAAGCCTGCTTCCGAGTCCTCCGGGGTGGTCATGAGGACGTCTCCAAGGTCCTTGGTGGTATTCCGGACGATGATTTGGCCTCGTCGCACCTGATAGCCGCATGGGCCAGAGACAATCTGTAGATAGTTATCGATCGTGTTAGGACTGGGGTTAATCGGAGTGCCCACTTCTTCCTCCTTGGTCATCGAATCGGCTCCGCCTATCGTCATGCGGAACCTCTCTACCTTCATCCCTCGGTACGTTGAAACTCACATGTGGTGCGGGGTTCGTCCTCAACGCCTGTTTGATGAAGTACGACCCGAGGGACCGGATGCACGGCCTCGCCAGGGACCAGGACTCCCTGGCCTAAGAGACAGTCAGATGTAAAGGCAGGCCGCCCGATTTGGGCGGCCTTTTTGTATTTTCAGGCCACGACGCCAAGTTCGGTCTGGATGGCTTCCTGGGCGGACTTGAGAAGTTCGTTGCCGTCGATGTAGGACAGGAACCGGCGTTCCTTGGCGAGCGGTCCTTGGTAGGTGGGAGACTGATGAGCGGCCATGTCGGCGAAAGCGTTGTACAGACCCCATGCTGTCCCTCGGAAGTTCTGCAGGTCTGCGGTATCTGAATAGATATCGATTACACGATTCTTGAGGTTGAAAATCCGCTTGGCCTTGACGGGCTGGTCGATGAACTCGTCCTCGTCGCCGAAGACTTGATCGAGTATCCTATCGAGACCTTCGGCCATGAGCTTGGCATCGAAGAGACGCTGTGCGGCTTCTTCTAGCGAGTCTATGTAGAGCCTCGCATTGAGCAGGGTTTCCCTAACCTGCTTGAGATTGTCGATGACCCCGGAAGCGTGTTCGAAGTGCCATACCCGCTTGGCTCCGTTTAGGGCTAGCTGATAGGTGTTGGCGCAGACTACGCGAGTGGAAGTGTCGAAGACCCTGATAGGGGTCTTGCCATCGTGCCCGGTTGCGAAAGTCAGGTACTGCTGGATTTCGTCGCCGAGGATTTTCCTGCCCTCAAGTCTTGCCAGCAACCATACCAGCTTTCCGCCCTTGAGGGACCCGGCTGTCTCGTAGGTGGCTCCGTTTCCGATCAGGGCATCCGTGAATTCGAAGGCTTCCCTGTTCTGTACTGGCACGTAGATGTCGGAGGTGATACCGAGTACCTTCCGGTCGGTGCTCCGGACGTTGGCTTTCCAGCCCTCTACCTCGATGCCATCCACTAAAATCGGAGAGGGAATGACTTCCCAATCCAGCCCGGCGAGCCTGATGGCCTCGGCTGAGGTCATCGCGTGATCGACTGGTGTTCCGAGATCGTGCCATGGTGTCTCGCCTGCGTAAGCCATCGTTTCTACTTCGTGTGCCATCTGTGGCCTCCTGACGCTATGCGTCTATTTCCGGTTTCGACCTTAGGGTCTCATCGGGTGAGCGATAAGCTCACGACCGGCCCTGCCCTGAGGCAGGGTCTGTGACTTACTCTTTCATGGCGTCGAGGACAGCTTCTACCGGAGCATCCTTATCGTACTTGGTACACTGTGCCAAGGCGTCATCCTCAATCTTGCAGAAAAGCTCGTTTGCGAAATTGGCGAGTAAGTCTGAAATGTCGGTACTGTCGTAGTTGGTGAACTTTCCTTCTACCCTGATGGTCCTGAGTTCCCATTCGTCAGAGTCGTGAGGTCTGCGACACTGTACGGCAAATCGGGTCTTGATGCTGAGGGCTTCATCCTCGATTACGACGTTGAAATCCCTGACTAAGTATCTCTGTGCTTCCGTCATATCCCCCTCCCCGAATAGACCTTGACGATTTCCTCGGAATCGGTGAGCAGGACTCCTGACCCCATGGCCTTCCGGTTGTAGACCAGTATGAAAGCGGGTCTCCATCCGATCGTGATGCCTACGTAGCCCGAGAAGACTGCTCCAGTCTTGTCTCTGACCTGTATCCGGTGATTGGCTCGGAAGTGCTCCACGAACTTCCTCGCGAGACCGTCCGACTTGAAACGCGGGTCAGCGTCTTTCCTGTCGAGTAAGTAGTCCTCAAACGCTTGATTTGTCATCGTGTTCTCCTTCATCGTCAAAATCGATCAGCCGCTTGGCCTCGGCTATGGTTGTGATTTCGCACTCTTCGAATTCGGCCAAGGCGGCTCTGAGGCATTCCTTGGGTGAGTATTCCTCGGAATCGAGGACCATGCTAGCGTCAGCAATTAAGGACAGGCCGAACGACCGCACAAATTCTGAGGCATCGCCCTTGTCGGCCTTGCACTTAAGCCCTCTTGCAGACGTTGAGGCCGACGAGGTATTCCTTGCCGTTTGCCATGATCTTCACATTGCCATGGGTACTGGAGACCACGAGGGTCTTGCCCGATGCGGAAGGACTGCCCGGATTCGAGAGATCGACCTCGATGACCATCTTCGTGCCGTTGACCGTAATCTTGGGTTCCATAAAGTACCTCCGGCGCTGTGCGCCACTTGTTCTATCCCTCTGCGTCTTCCGCCGGGCTTGGGACCGGCTTGCCGCATTACCCCTGCCCGGAGGCAGGGAGGGCTGGTTTCCCAGCCCTTGATGGCCCTCACTTCTGGCCGAAGCCTGTGAGCAGGTCCGACCCCCGGATGGTCATGCTATAGGCGGATTTCTTGCCTTTTCCGGTCGCTCGCTGTGAAACCAAGGCACCTTTCTCGACGAGCGAGGAGAGTGCACCACTAGTCTCGAAGACGTCAGCCATGAGAACCGATGCGATCTGCTGGCAGGTGAGTCCGGCAGGCTCGTTGGTCAGGACCGGGCAGGCTCCGAGGACGATTGCCTGAAAGGGGGTGATGGTCTTGGCTTTCTCGGCCTTGACCTTCTCGGCTCTGGCCTTCCGGGCGGCATCGGTCTTGGCCTTGGCTTCCGGGGTCTTGGAAGTGGTCGTGGTGGCGGGGATGGCTTCGGGGGTACCCTTTCCCTTGGAGCAGGCGATTGCCATCAAGGCATCGTCCTTGAGGGTCCTGAGAGTGGGAAGGGTCAGCCACGAGCAATAAGCCTTGAGATTCCGGGGGGTACCCTTAATCCACATGGTGCCGAGAGCCTTATCGAGGACAGGCTCGAGAGCGGCCATTTCCGAGGGGGTCTCACTCGCGGTCGCTATCACGTCCTCGATGGTCTCGATGATGCCCTGCTTCTCGTCCTCGGCCTCGGCCTGAGCGATTGACTCGGGGGTCTCGCCGTCCTCGACCAGCCGGAAAGCAGGATTCCTGACCTCGGCTATGACGATATCGGCCAAGGCCGGGGTCTGGACTTCGACTTCAGCGGTCCTGATGGCTTCGAACTTCGCGAGCAAGTCGACCTTGAGGATGCGGAGGTCGCCGAGGGGGAGGTCTCCGAGGCTCTTTCCTTCCTCGTTCATCTGAAAGAAAGCCGCCTTGACAGCTTCCGCATAGGCGGGGTTGTCGCTCTTGTGGGCTTTCTCCTGCAGTCCCTGAATCTCAGCCATGGTCTCGAGGGCTTTCTGGAAGCTTCCCGCTCCGTCGGTCAGCTTGACGATCTTGGTCGTCTTCGTGGTCTTGGTCGCCTTGGTCGTGGTGGTGCTGTTGCTCATTCTGGTCTCCTACCCTTTCGGGTTTGTTGGTCTCCGATTTCGGCCTTCCGAGCCTCGTCAGGCGAGCGGTCAAGCTCGCGATCGGTTCTTTCTTCTACCCGTCCAGTATACCACGAGGCGGGGTTCTGCGTCAATCCCCCTATCCCCCCTACCCGCTTGCATTTGCTCTTCCATCCCCCTATTGTACCACGAATCGATCTTGCCTGTCAATCCCCCTAGCCCCCTATACCCACTAGAACTAGACCCAAAGGAAGAAGAACTGGGCTGGGGGGTTGACGTCGAGCGGCTCCTCGTGGTATACTGTGGGGGTAGAAGAGCGTCCGCAAGGACAGGAGACATGAGGCTCGCAAGGGCAGGGGAGACAAGATGCGCTACAAGGTAAGGTTCACGTACGAGAGCGGCAGGATCGTCAGATCGAGGTATGGTGTTACAAGAGCAGTCGAACAGGCTGTGAGGTTCGTGTCCGAGGAAGATTTGGACGAGGCTATCGAGCAGTTCCGTTCTTGCCATGAGGTATCTGAGGTCAGAATCGAGAAGAGACCCTGAGGTCAGCCCGGTTTCCGGGCGGTGAGAATCTCCAAGAGACCATTTGGTCTCTTGATGCGTATAGGAAGGTTCACGGTGGAAGAAATCGCCAGTCGAGAAGAGGTCGAGAAGCTTCCAGAGAGTGTCCGTCTGTTTGTCCTTGCTTACATCGAGGGCGACATGTCCAACGCTACCAAAGCCTACCAAGACAGTCACCCTACCTGCAAGAGCTATAAAGCCGCGAAAGTCCAGTCCAGCCGGATGCTCGCCAAACCTTCCGTACAGGCTCTCCTGAGGGACGAACTTGCTCGTGTCCTCAAGCTCGCCCGGCAACCGGTCGAGAAGCGGGTCTTGGACTTCTGGTTGAAGCGGGCTTTCGCCGACCGGACGTTGGTGGTTGGTTTGGATGGCACTCTCAAATTGACTGAGGCTGAACTGAGGGAGAAGGGTCTCGACTGCTTGATCGACGGTATCACTCCCCGGAAGACGCTCCAAGGTTCTTGGGTTGAGGTCAAGCTCGCGAATAGGGACGAGGCTCTCGAGAAGCTGGCGCAGTATTGCCAGCTGATAAAGCCTCAGGACCAACACATCCTGCTTGAGGACCTGAGGATTGGCACTCCCCCTCGCCCGGACGACCTGCCCGGACGAGAGGATGCCAACCGGGCGGCTATAGCAGCCGCATCCGGGGTTTGAGTGTCTCATAGGTCGTATTCAATGGCAAACTCGTTCTTGAGGTTGGCAAGGACCCGATCTAAGGCTTGGGCTTTGATGCCAGCTGTCTTGAGGATAAGGACGGCTTGTTCAAGCAGGGCTTTTCGTCTCTGTGCGTTTATGGGTCACTCCTTGATACCAAAGAGGTCTTTGGCTTCAGTGATGGTTTCACAGCTAGCACACCTGAGGATGTCTAAGGCGGCTTCGATACACTCAGAGTTAGGGAGAGAGGTGGTTGTGATGCCTGATTCTCTGAGGGCTAGTCTTGCGGCATGGGGCATCCGCTTGTCCGTGTTTACCCAATCGACGAGGTCTTGTGGTAGCTCTTCCTCGCCCCGGTCAACGATTGGAAGCCCGGCTATGAGTAGTCGTCCCTCAGAGTCAAAGCTAGTGGCTCGTTTTCTGCTGTCTGCTGTTTGTTCGTTCATGGGTAGTTCCTTGGTTTCGATGGCCCTGAGGGCTGTTTCTTTGGTTTCGGCGTTAGTGGCTCTGGTTGTCTGGGGTAGTGCGCGGAGGGTTTGTCGTCTGTCGCTCATAGGTCATCTCCCCCGTCAAGGTTGTCGATGGCCGATTCCGCATCTGAGAGTGCGTCCTCAAGGACCCCGATGGTCCCTTCCAGCTTCTGGCCTTGTTCCCCCTCTTGGATACTCTCGGGGAGGTTGTCGAACGCTTCTTGTTCCTCGTCTCGCGCTTGTTCCAAGAGATCCCTCGCTTGTTCAAGTAAGGACCTCGCCTGTGCTACCGTCTTTCGCCTCTGCTTGTTCACGACTGACCCCCTACGCCCTGACGCCGAGTGCCAGAAGCTCGCGTTTGAGCATCTTAAGGCCCTTCTCTGACAGACTAAGATCCGCTCTGTCTCTTCGAAGTCCTGCGAGTAGTTCCCACTCGTTGCAGAGTGCGGAGAAGCTGGCCGTGAGGGCTGGGTCTTGCTGTCCCTTGCTTACTAAGTCGTGGCACTCGGCTTCCAACTCGCGGATCCTGAGGAACGTGGCCGAGTCCTTGGAAGCGGAGGCGGCATGGGAAAGGAGGCTACCTGCTTTGGTCGTGTTGGCGGTTGCTCCTATCCAAGGAGGCGTGAGGGTATCGCGGGCCTGCCGGACGAGTTCCCTTGCCTCGCAGAGTTTGCGGAAAGACCGTAGCTTGAGATCTTGTGCTCTGTCGCTGTCCTCGTACTCTTGCTTGTTCATCGGTTGCTCCTTTGTAGGACCTTTGGCCCTACCCCCAAATCATACCACGAAGAGGGGTTGTCGCACAAGTACCCCCATCCCCCCGGCAACCCCCCGAGGCCACAGTCCGGACGCGTCCCAGCCCTCCTCTCACTTTACACCTGTTACCCCCACTCTGTGGGGGGTCAGCCCTACCCGGCCTAGTCTCGCCTGCCCGGCCTCGCCTGCCTGCCTGCCCGCTCGCCCGGAAGGCCGTACCGCCTCTGGTCCTCAGCCCCGCCCGGCGTCTGGTGGTAGGGGGTCCCTAGGTGGGGGGAGGGGGAGACCCGGTCGGGCTTTTCGGACGGCCAGCCACACTACCACCCCCGGCAACTCGGGGGGGAGGGGGTCGGGGAGGGGTTTTGGCATCTTTCCCTGCCGTGGCATGGGTATCAAACACCTCTATCAATTATACTACCACCCATGCGTGTGAGTAAAATATGCCGTCCATAGATTTTTCAACTCTGCCTTCTTGGATGAATACTCAACCTTACAATGCAATATGGGATCATAATCGCTTTAATATAGTGGTTGGGGGTGCAGGGTCAGGAAAATCAGTAGGATTCACCCAGAGAGACATTTACCGGCTAACAGCCGAGAAAGGTCATAATTTCCTGATAGTACGTAAAGTTGCAGAATCCAACAGATTCTCTACCTTCGCCGCATGTATGGAGTGGATAGCCAAGTGGAAGCTTGAGCCTGTATATGAGATTAATGAATCTCAGATGCGGATAGTCAATAAATACAACGGCAATGAAGTGGTATTCATGGGACTCAATAATGCCGCCGCCCGAGAGCGCATAAAGTCCCTTACCTTCAAATCAGGCCCATTGACTGATATTGATGTGGACGAGGCTTCGGAATTGGATGCCGAGGACGTACATCAGCTTAACCTCAGGTTGCGCGGACAGGCGGCACAGCCGTTCCAATTCACATTAAAGTTCAACCCAGTATCAGTAGACAATCATCTAAAAGCAAGGTTCTTTGATGACCCACAGCCCAATGTATCACTATTTCATTCCACATACCTCGACAACCGCTTCATAGACGCCGACTACCGAGGGGAGTTAGAAGCCCTATCCCGTTCGGACCCTACTTTATATGATGTCTATGCCCTTGGCCGGTGGGGCAGGATGGGTGGAAAAGCCTTCCCCAATGTAATATTTACCCATGGACACCCCGAAGACTTCGAACGCGTAGCGTACGGAATGGACTTCGGATACTCCCACTACCACTCGATAGAAGGTATAGGGATGATCGGCGATGCCCTCTATTCCTTCTCGGAACTTTACGTGAAAGAGAGGACAAACCCAGAGATTATGGGACTGGCCGCCCCGATACTCAAGCGATCACAGACTGTAAAAGCCGATGCCGCAGAACCCAAGTCTATCCAAGAGTGGCAAGACGGCGGATATTCTGTAGAAGCATGTAAGAAATATGCAGGCTCAGTAAATGCTCAGTATGGCTGGCTCAGATCGAGACCTTGGTATATTGATGAAGATGCCTGCCCCGGACTGGCCGCAGAAGTACGTGGGGCATCATTCAAGAAGGATCAACAGGGGAGAATCACAGAAGAGATATCAGCTTTCCGGGACGATGCCATGGCCGCCTGCAGATATGCAGGTGAGGAACTATCAGGAGCGGCTACAGAGTTTGATGGAAAATTAAGGGCCGCGATGCGAGCAAGGCGCAGGTTCAGAGGGGAGATACGAAGATGAGATTACGAGACTGGTGGGAGCACGGAAACAGGTTCAGCTGGAGAGGTTCACGCGACATCGAAGTTACCAAGCAGGACCGCCGAGTCCCATCTTCAAGGGACTTGTCTGAATCCTTCGTCGTCAACTCCGAGCTAACCAAAGGGATATTCTACAACTCCTATCCAGGACTCAAACTGGCAGGTGCTCTAGGATATGCCCCGATCGCTCACCCGGTATCCTTTATGGGACTACCCACCCCAAAATCCGAAGATGCGGCCACACAGGAAGCCCTGGATAAACTGGTACTTCAGATGTCGGGTAGGATGCCCTCGATGCACATATCAGTTTCGAGAGAGGGAACTCTCTGGGCATGGCCGAGATTTGATGCAAAGAGAGGAAGGGTAACCTGGGAGCTTATCCCAGACGATTCCATATCCGATCTGCTCAAATCCCCGGACTTACAGGAGACTGTGGAAGTCCGGACGGACGAGGAATTTAAAGTATCCTTAGGTGAGGGACAGATCGCCTACGCCCGGCGCAAACGCAGATTTACCGAGTCCATGATCTACGTAAACTGGACTGAGAAGGGTGGTCTGCAGAACAGTCTCATGGACAGATCATCCAAAAACGTGATTGGAATACTGCCCATTGCCTTCGCCAATATGCGCGAAGTGGGCGATGATAGGGGTCACTCGGATTATGAGAGGCTCCTGTATGACCTCAAGGATTATCACGATATCGACCTCGCCCGGTCCCAAATACTCGTAAAGTTCAAGCCGAAGATGGTTCAGGAAGTCACAGACGTCGAAAAATGGCTAGCCAATAACGGCTACGACTCTCTCCAAGAAATCGATCCATGGTCAGTAGACTTCGTAGTCAACGTCATTGGCAAAGAGAAGACGACTTTCGAGACTGCCAATGGTGCTACGGATGCCTATGAGACAGCCCTCGTCAACAAGTATTGGAAGGTCGTCGAGGGGTCAGGGATTCCTGAGATATTCTGGGGCTTGCAGGCCGCAGGCAACCAAGCATCAGTTGACGACCAACGCCAAGCCATGGTACGATATGTGGAAGGCAAGCGCGAACAGTTGAACGAGTCATATTACAAACTGTTCCAGGCTTCTCTTGAGCTTATGTCCGTAGCGGGTATGGGCAAGTTCAAGGATTTCACTATGGGGTGGAACCGGCTTTCTGCCGCATCTGAAATGGTCAAATCCACAATATTCAGGAATTTTGCTACTGGTGTTGCGGCCATGGCCAGTAACAGGTGCATTACCGAGGAACAACTTTATAATCTCTGGAAGGAGAATTATCCGGATTCCACAGAGAAGACTTTCAAGGAGTTCCAAGAGCACTATCGGCTGGCCGCCTCTTCGGAGAAGGCTCCCGAAAAGCCGGGTAAACCTGTGGACCCCAATACAGAGCCGTCCGAAGAGGATACACCCGGAACAGGAATGGAGACGATATGAGAAGTTTGTTTAAGGTGATGAAAAAGAGAATAGCCATTCTCAAAGACGATTATCTTGACTGGTCCAAGATACCAGTGGACTGTGGATTCGTGGCTGTGGATGCCATAGATACAGGCCCATACCCGGCTGGTACTCCCATCGCCTATCAGCGTGAACCAACTTTCATAAAGGGTCGTTGGCTCCGGAAGTGGATAGAGGGCGTAAACATCAAAAAGGACTTGCCAGTGGCCGTCCCGCATGCTATAATAGGGAAGGTACCGCAGGCGGCAGATTCGTTGAGGAAACGTCCTGTAGGAGGAAAGAATGGCCGTTCTTAGGAAGTTCAATTTCAGAAGCGCCCCGGACTCTAAGCTGGCCGAATCCCCGGATGCCGTCCCCACCCTATCTCCCCAAGAGGCAGTAGACCTGTTTAAGGGAGAAGACAAAAACCCCTACTTCAAGTTGGAAGCCATTGAATATCCTACCCCGGCCAATGGGTGGATATATACCGAGGAATTCTGGAAATCGTATGTAGGGAAGCTCAATACCGCCCCGATTCCCGGAAGCGCAAGGGGTCACGAGACCAGATGGGGTGCTCGTGGATACACCGACTTCATCGTAATCGGCGGAAGGATGGATTCCAAGGGAGACGGCACCGGTACGGTCTACTTGAAGACCTACGTACCTCCCAAGGGCGAATCCGGAGACAATGCAGTATTCATCGCCAGTTGCAAAGCTGGCATGGTGGATTTCTCGATAGTATCCTATACCAGAGACCTGATCGAACAGCAACCCGATGGAAATTATACTCGCAAGTGCGTCGAATCGATGTTCGGCGAGCGTAATGACGCTGTAGACCTTGGTGCTGGTGCAATGGACCTCAAAACCAATGCCAATGGGCAACGGCTTAACAAGAAGTGCCTGACTTTCGCCAAGTCCCTTATCTCCTCCGGAAAGGTAGATTCTTCCTCCGCCTGGAAAATGACCAGCTCGGACGAGGATACTATGCTCGGAGCCGACGAGGATTGGGAAGAGTACGCCAAGTGGCACTTGGTTGAAGATCAAAGTTCCTCTGAGGACACGAAGGCTCGGTGGAAATATCCTGTTGGTAAATCCGGCAAAGTCTACCGGTCTGCACTGAGGGCAATCGCTTCCAGAGCATCGGCAAATGGACTAGAGGATGTATCCAACACGGCGAGCGATCTCATAAAAGAGATCGACAAGAAGAAGGGAAGTCATATGGACAAGGTAGAGACGCTTTCCGCCCTCGGGGCGTTGAAGCGCAATTCCGAAGTCACCCTCGACGAAGTGGCCGACGCTATGGGACAGAAATCCATGGTAAAGTCCGTCCAAGACGAGGCTGACCTCGCGAAGTTCAACTCGATCAAGTCCCTGATTGGCGAAGGCGATCCCGAAATCCTGGTCAAGGGTTTCATGGATACTGCCAAAGCCAACGCCGAAGCGGCCAGAGCGAAGATGCTCACCGATGAATTCGGGGTCAAGTCGAGCAAGGTCGGCGAAGTGGAAGTGGTCAATCCCGCTTACCAGTACGCCGACAAATCCACAGTGGGACTGTCCGGCGAAAAGCTCAACGCCGCAGTAGTCGCCCTCAAGGACGATATCGTGATGAAGGGACTGAGAGCCAACATGGCCGATCAGGATTCCCCCTTCAACGTTATCGTCGAAGGCGACAAACCCAAGGTCAATGCGTCCGACAAGTTCGTCGGTTCCGCAGTCAGCCTGTAAGCAGGGTCAAAGGCCCTAAAGGAAAGAATCATGTCGAATCCCATCGTTTTTGCGATAAAGGAAATGGCCAAGACCATTACCGTAGTCGTCGCCGCCTTGGTCTCGCAGGGCGCTCTCGTGGTCGTGAGGCCGTGGTGCGGCGTTGCCCTCAATGCCATCACGCAGGATGACCTCGACGAAGGCGAAGCCGGAACCGGAGCCGCCTATCTGGGACTGGACGTATCCGAGTGCCAAGTGGACTTGGATGCGGCCTCCGAAATGTTCACCGCAGTCGGCGCGGAGGTCTGGCTCTCCTCGGCTGGAGCTTTCGCCGCTACCGGGGCTACTGGCTCCTACCTCGTCGGCTACTGCACGATCCCCTGCCTCGCGGCGGACCCTCATACTTTCCGTTTCGAGAAGCTCAGGAAGGCAGTTCCCTTCACCGAGATTGTCCTCGCGGACATTTCGGACCTCGACGAACTCGAAATCGAAATGGCCCAGGTCACCGACCTTGATGAACTCAAGTTCGAAGACCTCGCGGATGTGGCCGCCGTCGCGCCCACCAACAACGATACGCTCAAGTTCGTGACCTCCACTCACAAGTGGACCACGGTCGCGGTAACGGACTAAGGAGACCAGGAATGGAAAAGACAATTTCCCTCTACCCCAATAAGGTAGTCGAGAGGCAACTCGCCAGCGGAATGAGGCTCAATTCGGGTCTCTTCTTCGACAAGGCGAACGAGAAAGCACCCTCCTTCGGCGAAATCGTGGACCTCAAGTACAACGGTTCGGTGATCGTCGAGGCAGGTTCGAAGCCCTTCGACCAGTCGCCGAAGTTCGACGAACTCATGTCGTCCATCGCCGCCAAGCGGAGCGCTCTGCAGGCAGTCATCAAGGGCGGACTCAAGGCCAACGCCTCGCAGTTCCCCTCCGACTACTACGACTACGTCAACCTCCTTCGCCTCTACATCACGAGGCGCAGGGCCGACTTCGCCGATTTCACCGGAATGTTCGCGCAGGAGTCCTCCAATCCCAACGCGGGCAAGTCCATCCTCTTCGACGAGTTCAAGCCCTATATGGGAGCTTTCGAGGAAATCAAGGGACGCGGCGAATCGGTCCCCATGATCGAGCACACCACCGGTCGCGAAGGCTCGGCCAGGGTCAAGCTCTATGCCCTCGGCGATTCCCGGACCCTCGAGGATGAACTCTTCAACCTCGACATCTACGAACTCCAGAAGGTGCTCGACGCCTTCACGAGGGCCTTCATCGCCAAGAGGAACGACCTCTCCATTGGTATCCTCAGGGCCGCCACATGGCAGTCCGACCAGCAACAGGCCGCCGATACGACCGCTACGGCGACTCCCGAGCAGAAGCTCTATACGACCCTCAACAACGCCATCGAGAAGATCAGGCTCCTCAAGGACCCCCTGACCCTCCAGTACATCGATGCGTCGAGGATGGTCCTGGTCTGCTCCTACCCGGACGAGCGCAGAATCAACCGCATCATCAACGGTCAGCTGGAGAACACGAAGGGGACCACGCTCAACCTGACCCCGCTCTCCGAAATCATGGAGCTGTGGCCCTATCAGGGCGATACGATCAAGGTCGGGACGCGCACTCACACCTACAACGGTGTGGCACAGAACAAAGCCTACCTGATCGTCCCCGGCTCCTTCAACGCTCCCTCCTACGTCGTGACCAAGCGGCCAATGACCTACGAAGTTGGCCGAGGCGACGTGCTCTCCCTCTCCCGCGACGAGCGGGTGGCCTACTTCGCGCAGGCCGAGTACTACAAGGAGTTCCTGGGCCATACCGGCGGAGAAGCGACTGCGACCGGCTACTGCGTCGAGGTTTCCCTCCCCAGCTAATGGGGATGATCATGGAGGGCAGGAATGGCTAGCTTTACGGCTATCAAAGAGCTTCGGCTCAAAATCTCAGACCCTGCGGGGGTGTTCGACAAAATAATCGACATCATTTCCGTAGCCAACGTAGGGTCTCTGCCCTCCTCCCCGGCGCGTCAAACAGCCTACTTCAAGGCCGATAATAATGAGTACATAGCGTACGATTTTGATCTATCGGCTTGGAGTGACCCGCTCAAGCTCAAGATTTCGGACGAGCGGTTGGGTAATTTGATAGACTTATGGGGTGATGCGGCCGCCGCAAAGGCTATAAGGGCGATACTCTCGTCCATCGGCCAGGATATCCAGATCGTAAGGACAACCAAGGGGGCGGATTCCACGGAATATACCACTCTCAAGGACACGTACGAGTATTACAAGAATCTCATTGAGGAGTTCAAGGACGAGCAGAAAGAGGAAGCCGGAGTATCAACTGGCCGATACTTTACTACTCACCGTCCCAGAATAGCCGGGGGAAGGGTTTGAGTAAGATAACTCAGGCCAGAGCCGCAGTCATCAAGACTATCCAAGATGACCCGACAGTAATTACTGTGGTCAGGAAAGCCTTGATGAATGATGGCTTCAATTCTCTCATAGACGATTCTGGAGGTGCTTCAAGAGAGTACAAGTTCAGGGTAAGAATTTCACACGAACGTTCAGTCGTGGCAAAAGTAGAAACGTCTCCTATAGGAGGTGTCATCAATCCACGATTGATGATTACCGTAGACTATCGAGGCGGCCCATTGGAAGGTGATGCATTCACAATGCCTAGATTGAGGAAGTCCATACAGATGGTTTCAGCTAAATACAGTGAAAACCAGATAATGTATAACAGTGAACCTGTAGCAATAGATTTGGACTTGTCCTTCTCTGAGTCATACATCATAGGCAGAATGGATGAACTTACCGAAGATGGAGTAGTAGTGGGATATCAAGCTCCCATGATAAAGGCGGGGTCATGAGCGTAAATCCGACAGCTGGTGTGAAAGCCGCTGTTAATGTCATATATGAAGCCCGCAAGGCCCAAGTATTGGCTCTCGCTCATATCTATGCTAAGAAATGTCTAGAAGAGTTCCTCAGGGAACAGCAGACCGGAGCCGGTGTTATAGGCAAATACTGGTACAACAGGACTGCAAACGCGAGCGATACCATGTTTTCGGATGCCTATTCCGAAGACAACGTCGTAGCTTGGTTTATGTCGCATTACATGTTCTATGGAGTATACCTGGAGATATGCAACGACCGAAAATATGAAGCTATTCGACCCTTAGTAGAGAAATGGGGGACGGAGTTCATATTAGCGGTAAAGGGGCTTTACGAATGATAACCAAAATCGTAGAGGTACTGAAAACAGGTAGCATTCCTGATGTGGTGCAGTTCGGCTCCAAGTCTGGACCTTCCTCTAAGCGGTATGTGGTAGTCAAGCCAGAGAATGCATCTGGAGGTAGGCGACGGTGGAGGATAATCGTACACGTACAACCCGGCGAGAATATAGTAGCCGAGCGGTATATATTCAAGGAGGCTTCTGAGCTATTGAGTGAGTACGAGGTAACGACGAGGAGCGGGAATACACAATCCCTCGACAAAGGATTGGAATATTCTGATGTGGCTCCGCCAAGCGACGATGGTACAATTTCCATGGAGCGGATATTTTACAGTCCGCTAATTCTGTTTTAGGAGGGCATCATGCTCAGATCAGCTGGTAAATTCGTTCGCGGAGTCTCCCGAATCCGCTTTATCCCCCATTGCGGAAATGGGACTCTCCCCGGAGCAGTAAGCGGGGTGTTCGGCGGTACCGGACCCTTCGATTTCACCTCGGCCCATGCGGTCATCGCGGCTGTCCCCATCAGCCTCAAGCTGGACAGCGGGGTGGTACTCAACGATACCCTGGACCTGCACCTCGCCACGGAAGCCGCCGTCACGGCCGCACAGTGGGTCGCCGCATTCACCGCTACGACGGTCGGCGGCGACTGGACGGCCTCAGTCGATGCCACCACCGGCAGGGTGAAGATCGTCAACGCTACCGGTTCCTACGCGCAAGTGTACGGACTGGCCGCCGAACTCGCCGGATTCGGCATGGGAATCGGCGCACAGATCGTCAAGAGCGATACCATCGTTTCGGCGACTGTCGTCGAGACCAAGAAGGACGACACGGTCATCGCCACGACCCCCTCCGACATGCGCGAGACTTCGGTCATCATTCCCGGCTACATCAAGGGAGCCACAGGTGCAATCGTCGACTCGGTGGTCGACTACTACCTCAAGCGCATCTTCGGCGGCGGGATCATCGACACCAACGGCGTCTTCCATTGGCCGACCCTCGACACCGTGAAGCCCTATTTCATGATCGAGATGTACAACGAGGTCTACGAAGAGGGCGAGAATTTCGAGGGCGACAAGGTCGGCTACATCAAGACGGTCATCAAGAAGTGCATGGGTACCAACGGCGACAAGACCATGGACCAGAATATCCAGAACCCGACCTACAATTACACCGCGACGGACTATAAGACGTCCGCCGGGGTGAACGAGTCAGCCGTGACCGAGGAAGAACTGACCGTGGCCCAGTTCGAAGCACTCAACATCGACAACGTGTAAAAATGGGCATCAAGAGTCTATTCTCCAAGAGGCCCTTATCGGCGGCTCCGAATCAAATCGAGGCCGCCGAGTTTAAGTTGCTTGTGGTACACTGGAAAGGGAATCCATGCGTTGTAAGGGTGCGCGAGCTTTCTGATGTACAGATACAAGCCATAGGTAATTTCTCGCTGATAGAGCATGGTAACTATAAGTGGAGCAAAGCACCCAAAACTACCATGCCTTGGAGTGAATATCTAGCCTATGCGAACAAGACTACTGCAATCTGTAGAGCCGCCCTTCATTCACCCTCATATCAAGAGATATTTGATCTAGTTGGGAAGAGTAATTTCAAAAATGATGTTGATTCTCAGATAAAGGATATCAATGAGAATCTCAAGTTGATGCCTCCAGGACCTGCCAAGAATGAACTTGAGGCTATACGAGATTCCCTCATATTGGCATGGGACATCATACTTCCGGACGATTTCAGGGCTGAGATAATCGAATATGCATTGAAGATCAACAGGACTGATATCAAAAAGGTCACTGATGATATGTTGTATAATGCGGCTATTCTCGCAGAGAGGGGGCATGGTAAGCCCCATGATTATATAAAGGGCATATTTGATGATTTCAACATGAGAGATATAGATACTCAAGCGTGGATCATTTTTGACGAGAGGAACGAAGGATTCAAGAAGAATAGAAAGAGGCAATAATGGGCATCGATGCCGGTTCTATATATAGCGAAGTACGAATCAAGCTTGATAAACTCAAAGCCGACATCACGGCGATAAATACTGTATACGACCAGTTTGGTAACGATTTTACGAATAAAGCCCAAAAATACTCTGATTTGGCTGGTCAGAAGTACGTAAATTCACTAAAGTCTATATCCTCCAGTATAAAGAATATCCAATCTCTGATAGGTCAAGGAGCATTGACTGAACAGGAAGCTGTAAAAAGGACTCTATCTCTCAGACAACAAGAACTTAAATTACTAGAAAATCGTGCTGTAAAAGAAGGTGTCGCTACATCACAGACTATAAGTGCAATCTCTTCTGTAAGAACTGCAATTTCTGGATTACAACAATCTCAAGAATTACTCAGTAAATCTGTTACTACAGATAGACAGACAGCACAATATGATATACTTAATGCACGAATAAATGCTACGACTTCTCTCGTACAATCTGGAATCCTATCTGAGAGTGCAGGATTAAAGACTATAATATCACTCAGACAACAAAAGTTGAATATGTTGGAGCGGGAAGCTACCAATAGTGCAAGTGTTTCTACATCTACAATATCCAACATACAAGCCGAACAAAATGCTATATCTGAATTAAGAGTACGTCACGAGGAACTGACAATTTCTCAAGATAAATCGTCAGAATCCATGTTAAGTAAAATACCTAAGATCGCTTCGAATGTATTTTATATAATCAGATCTATAAGGCTAGTTACTTCGGTAATACAAGGGATTATAAAGCCCTTTCAGGATTCCATCAAAGCATGGGAAGATCAAGAAGAAGCGGCCACAAAAGTTATATCTGTTTTTAATTCAACGGGTGCGGCGGCATGGACGACCGAACAACATATTCTTGATCTTGGTAAAAGTCTTGCGGCAGTAACAAAATTTAGTGATCAAGAGATAAATTCGATGGACGCTGTACTCTTAGGATTTAATAAGATACAGGGTATAAATTTTGATAGAGCGACCGAAGCGGTATTAAACGTTGCTACGGTCATGAAATATGATCTTACTTCTTCTGCACAAGCAGTAGGTAAAGCGCTTGAGTATCCCTCCCAGATGCTAGAGGGATTGAGACGACAAGGGTTCAGATTTACCGACGAACAAAAAACGATGATAAAGACCCTTGAAGCGGCTGGAAATCTTGAGGGTGCACAGAATATCATCCTTGATGAACTAACTCGTGCTTACGGTGGTGCGGCTCGTGCTGTTGCTGATACTGATGCCGCACTCAAGACGATGAAAGACAAGTCGTTAAAAGACTTAAGCGAGGAGATAGGAAGATCAATTACTGGTTCTGGGTGGATGATTACATGGAGAAAAGTCATAAAGGATTTAGCTGATGGTTGGCGGAATGAGATAAAAGCCCAGAATGACGCTCGTGATGCCTTAAAGAAAGAACAGGGTGGTGGGACACTTACTGTAGATGAGAATCTATCCATACTCACTCAAAGGTTAAAAGCCTTAAATTATGAGAAAGAAACGTATGCAGGATTTTCTACTGATGTAGGATATACTTCTCTCGTCGCTGAGATTGCGGCCACCGAAAAATCCATCCAATTATACCAAGCCGCCGCAGTCGCTAGAGCAAAATTGAACGCGGCTACTTCATCTGATGTACGAGTAAAGGCAAAAATAGAATTGGATGCCGCTGATAAAGCGTATCTTGCCGCACAAGCCGAAGAGAAATTCATAAAAGATCGAAATAAATTAATTAATGATTATGAAGCTAAAATTTATGCCATAAATGACGCCGCGAATACCGGAACTAAGGGGCAAGTCGAAGCTGACACCGAGATACTAAGTTTGAATCAAGCAATTGTAAGTAGCCTTGAGGATATGAAGGGAGAGTATAAAGATGTAAAAGATGCCGATGGGAAGCCGATGTGGGGCACGAATAGCATTGCGGCACTCGCTAAATATAGTGGTCTACTTAAAGAACAGAAAAGGACATCTGATGCTTTGGCTTTAGAGCAAAGTCGAGGTTTGGAACAATATGAGTATAATGCCAAACTGCAAGCTGAAATAGATGATACTGAGATAGAGGAACTCAAGAAAGCACAGCAAAAGAGATTGGCACTTGCAGATGCAATATATCTAGAACAGCAGTATGGAATGGAACAATATACTCGTACAGCTAAATTAAAAGCAGAAGTTGACGATGATGAAATAGAGGAATTGAAGAAGACTCAGCAGGCACGGTTCAAAGTCATAGCTGATGCCATAGCTCTAGAACAGAGTTATAAAATGGAACAATATACTCGTACAGCCGAGTTAAAGGCTGAGGCTGATGATGACGAAATAGCCGCCCTAAAAGAAGCTCAGTTAGCACGATTCAAGGCAACAGAGGTCATAGCCCAATCGACTAGAACTGAACTTGAAAATAAGATTCAGGCAGTCCGGGATAATCTCAAGACTGAATTGAAGCTCGTAGGCGAGAATGAAGATGCCAAGAAGATACTGATTGCTAAAGCAGAGGAAGATATAGCAAAAATCAAGGCAGACGCGTTCATAAGCACTACTGAGACTATTATATCCTCCATAACTGATATTATGGGGGCGTATACTGATATTGTCACCCAAGGTTTCCAAGATCAGATGGACGCTCTCGAGACCTATTATGACAAACAGAGAGAACTGCTCGAGAATGATGGAAAGACCAAGCGTGAGGTACTCGTACAGGAACTTGCAGATGCCAATGCATTAGGTGATGAGAAAGCTAAGAAAGATGCCGAGAGAGCACTGGTTCTCTTTGATCTTGAGCAGGAATTTAACAAAAAGAAGTTACAACTACAGTACGAATCTGATATGGCAACATGGAAAGCGAAAGTAATAACGGCTACTGCAGATGCGGCCATGGCAGTATTGAAGGCTCTGAACACTCCTGCTCCATTAAATCTCTATTTTGCAGGACTCACGGGATTGGCAGGACTGGCGCAAGTAGCCGCCGTGATATCCGCTAGGCCCCAAGCACCTAATGCCGCGACAGGTGGTGTAGTATTACCTCGTGATGGTGGTTCGATACTAAATGTAGCCGAGAATAAGCATGCTGAGCTTCTACTGAATGACAGCGAGCAGGGAGACGCAGTATTACAGGCATTTGCTAATAAGATAGCCAAGAATGTCAGTGGTTCTTCCACTCCAGTAATACTACAGGTTGTACTCAAGGATAAAGTAATCGCCGAGAGTACAGTGGAGCTTATAAACAATGGACAAGTGAGGCTTAAACGATGAAGATACTATTCGATAACCTTCTAGCCTCAGCCACCCTCTCCGCAGGGGGAACGTCTTTAAATTATCCACTGAGTAATCTATTACATGCATTCTTGAAGAAGAAGTTCCAACAGACAGTAGATGGCTCTTCTGGAATGCCTGACGCAGATGCACTCACCTTGACGTGGCTGTCCAATCAAATAGTGGACTCAATATTTATAGGATATTCAAATGCGACTCTGTTCACGTTAAAGCTCTACGGTTCTACTGGTACCCTACTTTATACCAAGACATTCACGGACCTTGAAATGGGGGTTTCCTTCGCGGCTGTGTCCGGGGTAAGATCAGCCAAGTTGCTCCTCGATGACGAATTGGGATTAGCTTCGATGACTGTTTATCTTGGAGGTCTTGGAATCGGACAGTCTTATATAATGCCCGATCCACTGAATGATTGGACATTAGAACAGATCGATAATTCCATAGGGGATACCACGTTGGATGGTCAAGTCCTCGGACAGTATATAGAGCCGCTAAGGTCCTATTCTTTCAACTTCAAGATAGGATTGCGTTCCATATACTCGGCGGTGTATAATAAGGTGAAGGCGCTAGGAAGATATACGCCAGTATTTTGTGCACCGTTTGAAGACGCGATGGACGAGGTTCCAGCGATGTACGTAGTATTGGACGGAGGATTCAAGTCGCCTAGCAAGGACGACAACGTATTTGGATTTGCGCTGACGCTCTTGGAGGCCCGATAATGATAAATAAAATAGCTTCTCCGCTGGCGACACCGACAAGCTTAGGAGACTATACAGCCCAGAACTCGTTGATCTTGACCCTGGCCTTGGTATTCCAGAATACCATAAAAGTAGTGGCAAGCAACGTATTGAAGGGTGCTGTATTCTTCGTCGGAGGATCGATCTATTTGGCTGACGCGGATACAGCAATATCTGGCTCGGCCTCAGACTTTGTAAAGCTTACGCCATCCGAAGACGGACTCACCCTTGCGGCCACCTTCGTGGCAAATCTCACTGGAGTAACGTGGTCGAGCACGTATAATGGCTATTACGACGTCGATGGAAATCTGTACGAATTCGACGAGTTGAAGGCATTTTCTGGTGCCTTAATAGCCAATTTATCCTATAAATCAGTTGAGAGCAAGGGCATATCACTTGGTTGGGCAAAAGCTCTCATATCACCGGGTGCCGGTTGGGTTGAGGAACTGATATCCACAAGAGGATACACATCTTGTGGCCTCACCCAAAATATAATAGCCAGCGCTATTGCAGATGCTTCGTCCGTAGTAACTTCATATACCAAAGTCAAAGAGATTACGATAGATAGGGCAGGAACTATAAATGTCTATTTCAATCTCAGGAACGGATATACCACTGGTTCCTATACTGCCCATGCTCGCATATATCTGGATTATGTACCAATTGGTACCGATAGAAGCAATTATGATAAATCCACTGGGGTGGTATATGGAGAGACCATCACTGTGACCAAGGGGGCCAAAATACAGATATGGTCCAAGAGTGACAGTGGAGTCCCTGCTATAGTGTCTGCCATGAAATTGTGTGCAATTCCGTCTGGAATTGTCATTAATATGGATTAAGGAATAGTAGTGACCCTATTTGAACTGTCCGTTCCGATCGAGCAAGACTCGTTCGAATGTGTCAGACCATTTATATACTCTTGCTATCCCGGAATATATGAAACAGCTGATTATTGGACAAGTATATTTGGTGCACCCAAAGAGTCCTCAAACGAGGTGATGTTCATCACTTCATTCTATAGGGATGGAGTGAGTCGGTATTCTCCAGTATCTACCCTATCAAGCTGTATCCTCACAGAGCAGTCATTCTATTGGGATAATACCGAACAGAAGCTCTATTTCCATATAGAGCATGACCAGCTGATATTGGGTCCTGTCTGGCAATATGGCAAGGTACAGGGCTTCTCGAAAGAGCGAGCAATATATATAGGAGATATCTTCTATTCTCCGATAATCGAATCCATTCCCTCGCTTGATCAGTCACAAGACCTTGAGGCATTCGACGCTATGGCATTCATGTCGGGTGCCATCACATTAAAAAATCACAATAGAGATTTGGATTGGATGCTCTCTAAGAAGCCGTTTGGATATGAATGTGCACTGGCTTACATTGAGGACACTGGCGCAGATTTATATGACAGGACGAGCTTATCATATCTCGCCTCGTATTACGTCGAAGATTTCTCTGCAACATTAAAACAGACTACTCTCAATTTACAAGATAGAAGAAAATCCCAAAATATAATGATACCCACTGAGGTATTTACCAAGGAAGACTATCCAGATATTGAAGATTCCAACATCAACAAACCCATCCCCCTACTGTATGGTGAGGTCCGCGCTCTGACTCCTGTACTACTTAATGGTACTAAAAAGTCTGGAACTGTATCATATAGGGTGGCACACAAGCTCTACTCGCTCGGTACTGTTCAAGTCAAAAGGACTGTGAACGACGAGGACAAATGGATTACAGTGGTACCTGATAGTATAGACTTGGAATCCGGGTCTTTTGTACTATCCAGCGCGGTCGGGCGAGACTCTAATAGTTCCCCTTATTCAGTACGGGTTCTGTACCCAAATCGGTACGTCCCATTCATAGATGAGGCAAGCAACCCTGTACTGCCTGGGGCCATCGAGACTTGCAGGATACTGATGGATGATACTATGGAATTATGGTATACTTCTGCAGGGGGAGCCTTGTACTTCGTACAGGCTACAGATGCCCTCCTTAAAGAGTTCTCCAGTCCAGTAGCCACCGATATCAGTGCCTGCAGATTCCCGGTGATGTTCTACAATCCTGTGGATGAATATTACTACCTATTCACGCATATAGTAGATCAGGGTCCTATATACGTCTACAATACGTGGAACGGCACTACCTTCGCTATAAGGAATAATGGCCAGCCTATAATGGAGAGGTCTAGCGACCTGTCCTCGATATATCGTAATTTCTGGAATCCTGCAGTCTGCCTCGACGAGGATGAAGATACCCTACATTTTGTGATAGAATGTGGTGCACAGGGAGACCAATCAGATGTAGGTCTTGGATATTCGCATGTGAGTTTGGCCGCACTCATGAATGCCGAGACCTCTGGAATATCAGTAAGCTTTAATGATAATTTATCTACAGAGCATATAATATCCGGCGGCGGGAATCCGGATATCAAGACTGTCCCTGATAGAGATGCGATTCTAATACTTGCAGGTAATGTAAATATAGAAGATAGTTATTGGAGAATTCGAGCGCATTATGCGCCCAAGGATTTGGATTTAGCATTTGCCTCGTCATGGACCAAATCTCCTCATTTTAAAATAGATCATGATGCAATGCATACAACAGACCCAGATTTTATAGAGACACCCGGAAAGACCTATGGGATGTTGATAGGATATATGTACAACCAGTCGTCGAGCTATCAGATTTATGTAGATATGACACTCAACGAATTCTATGACTGGATAGCAGATGGTATTGGTGAAAATCCTGCAGATATCATCAAAGATTTGAATGATAGATATCTTAGCGTACAATATACCGAGGAAGAGTACGACGACACCGAATTTGAGATAGAAGCCGCACTCCTGAGGGATGTTGGCATCTTAATAAATACACAGGTAGAGTTGTATGAGGCTATCCGCAAATTACAGGAAGGTGGTAACCTTGGTTTCAGATATGAATTCAATCATCTTGGTAAGCGTACTATAAGAATGGATGATTGGGATAGGGAAGCTTCATTCCGCATACGCAGAGAAGATATAGGTAATATTGAGGATGTCCAGATCGAGACAGATTCCGATTTACTGGCCGCTTCAATCAAGCTAAGCTATTCCAAAGATTATTCTGGAACTATGGCCAAAGATGATAAAGAAGATGAATACTTAGTAGTTATAGATGCTTCGCTCAAGAGCGAGGTACAGCTGAACTACCGGCAAGAGCCTCAATTGGAATTTACTTCTCTACTACAGTATGAATCCGAGGCAGTTGAGGCCGCGCTGATCAAGGAAGAGAGATATGCCTCGGCCAGAATGATCGCCTCACTCAAGGTCCTTGGAGAGGACTTCTTGAATCTACGGATATACGACATTGTAGTAGTAGAACTTGTCCCTGTAGGATATGATGCAGACTCAGCTGTAATAGATGGATCGAAGTGGGTAGGGGTGTGGAGAGCAATAGTGCTTAAGGTAAATCCGGATGCATCAACACAGTCAAACGAAATATCCTTAGCACTTATTAGGGACTTGACGGATTCGGTACCGTTAATACTCGACGGTGAGAATTATCTGACTGACGAGAGCGGTGTCCCGCTCGTGATATAGATGTTAGATCAAGGTATAAAGATCATTGAATTGCCACTTGGAGAAGTGGCAGGAGGTAATAGATGTTAGATCAAGGTATAAAGATCATTGAATTGCCACTTGGAGAAGTGGCAGATGGAATGTTCTTCCCCTGTGCCGATACGGAAGGAACTTATAAAGTATCATGGGAGCAATTGAAGGCTAATATCTTCGGCGGCTACAGTATGTATGCCCATGATATCCCTGGCTCCACTAATGAAATCGTCACGTTCAAAAATATGAGCGAAGTAGATGCATTCACAATTCTTGAGCTTCGTGCTCCCGGAAATGGAGCAACCCTCGAAGCTACCCTTTCATTACATAATTATTCCGAGGCCCTTGGTGAAGATTGGGTACGAGATATAACGATGCACAACTACTCGGGTTCAATGCTCGCTATAGATGTATTGTCAAATTTCACCAACGCAACAAGAGGTAAATGGCATTGGGTCTCAAAAGCTATAGATGGTGGCGTGGCTGTAGACAAGACTTGCGCCATCCTTGATGGAACCACTGGATATTTATACACGAAAGGAAATATCGATCCCCTAATCAACGACGCCCAGAATCTTGGTGAGAGTGACATGGCATGGGCAAATGCCTATATTGGATATGTAAAAGCCGCCGCCGTCCGCGTTTCCGGCTCCTTCCGGTTTTTAGATGGAGTCACAACGTATAATGGCGTTTCAGGAACATTTGTGGCTGATGGACACACCTTGACCATAAAGGGTGGTATTATAACGAGTATCGTGTAAGGAGACTTGAGTGATCATGATGGATGAAATTAAAAAGAGGATAGAGGTTCTCTCAGTAGAGATTATGAGAGATACTGAGACCTTGAACAGGCTATCGACTCAAGTCACCATGAAGAAAGGTGCAGTCGCTGAACTGAATACTATACTGAGGTCATTAGAAGTTGGGATAAATGAAAAACCCACTGTACCGGTCAAGTCCAAGGCCATTCCGAAGAAAGGAGCCAAGAAATGAGCTATACCAAGAGCGATTATACAATGGTAGAACCCTTAGAACTTGCGACCAAGCTCGCTCATGGCGAGGATGGCATAAAGGTGGCCAATGATAAGCTGGACAAAGAGACAGAGGCCGGGCGTACTCTTGTCGAGGACGACCTCGCAGGACAGAAAGAGACCCTTGGCATTGATAAAATTGACAACACCTCCGACTCCGACAAGCCAGTCAGCGAGGCTCAGGCTGAGGCGTTGGGCCTAAAGGCCAATAAAGATTCTCTTGGTGATTCTGCGTCGAAAAACGTGGGTACTACTGCTGAGGATGTGGCGTCTGGAAGTGCTCCCGCCGAAGCGGTGTCCGCTCATGAACGAGCTTTCGATCACGAGAATATTCCTTCGGCCGACGGTAAAGCCGATGCAGATGCTCTCGCCGCTACTGAGGGTGAAACCCTTCCAGATAGAGTTACGGCTAATGTGAAGGACGCGACCGAGGAAGTAAAGGGTATCGCTCTTCTCGTACCGGAGGCCGATGAACTCAAGGAAGGGAAAATGCTTCTCGGGGCAAGCGGCGGGGCACTCAAGATCGCTCTCTCTCCCGATGTCCATACTGTTCCTCCCATAGATAAGACCCCCGGAACATGGCTGATAGGGGACATTTCGGGGACAATGATTTACTGGAATTATACAAGTTGCTCTATCGTTATTTCCCCCTCTGGGAATCCCTTAATAACCGGCCCGAAGG
>CAINUH010000002.1 GCA_903853735.1 uncultured Desulfomonile sp.
ATCTCAACTCCAATCCCCTCTATCAACGGGCCGAAGCTCACACCAAATTGGATATGCGCGAAATGGCTCGCGGAGAGTTCGAATCCTTACGACTTGAACTCCTCGGAGATTCTGTGAACACTTATCGATTAATGAATCAACTTCTTGATTTTGGGTTCTACCGTTCAGCTTCTTTTGCCAGCAGACAGGTGCTTGATCTTGCTGGAGTCAGTGAAACTGCGACCCTGACATCAGTGCCAAAGTATTTCAATCATATTCGCTTTGGAGTCTTTTTTCGTGAGATCGTTGCCCCAACGGCTGCAGAAAATGACCTGGATCCCCTGTTGATCTTCAGTATTATCCGCCAGGAAAGCCTTTTTGACAGCAGCATCATCTCAAGTGTTGGAGCGAAAGGGTTGATGCAGATCATGCCAGCTACCGGAGAGGAGACGGCCAAGAATTATGGTTGGCCCCTTCATTACACGACTGCCGATCTCAATCGTCCGTTGGTGAATATTAGACTGGGTAGCTATTATTTTGAGACCTGGCTGCGCTATTATCAGGGAGATGCCTTCGCAGCTCTGGCTGCTTATAACGGCGGTCCGGGAAATACCGAAGTTTGGATAACACTTGCCAAGGGCGACCCTGATCTATTTCTGGAAACCATTCGTTCCGATGAGACTCAAAACTATATCAAGAGAATCGCGGAATTTCATGAGATCTACAAATCTTTTTACACCCATTAAATAAAAGAACTCCCCGACAACGCTTTCTGTCCGGGAGTTCTTCCTTTGACTTATAAACTAGCGGTTATTTCCTGTTCTTGATCGCGGCCTGAGCAGCGGCCAAACGGGCGACCGGTACTCGGAACGGTGAGCAGGAAACATAGTTGTTCCCAATACGGTGACAGAATTCAATCGACGCAGGATCCCCACCATGCTCACCACAAATGCCAACTTCCAGATCGGGCCTTTGCTTGCGGCCATCTTCCACGGCCATTCGCATCAGTTTTCCAACCCCTTCCTGATCAAGAGTCTGGAAGGGGTTCTTCAGTAGAATCCCTTCTTCAACATACTTAACAAGGAAATTACGCTCGGCATCATCACGACTGTACCCATAGGTCATCTGAGTGAGATCATTCGTTCCAAAGGAGAAAAATTCAGCGACACTTGCAATCTCAGCTGCGGTAACGGCGGCACGCGGAATTTCAATCATGGTACCGAATTTATACGGGAATTGAACTCCTTTTTCTTCCATCACCGCCTTAGCAATTCTTTCCAACCTGGGTTGAATCCATTTCAGTTCATTGACGTGACCGGTGAGAGGAATCATCACTTCAGGCTTGGCATGGACACCCCGTTTGGTGCAGTCAGCAGCAGCCTCGAAAATGGCGCGAACTTGCATCTCCACGATCAGGGGCATTTGAATCGATAATCGTACACCCCGCAGGCCCATCATCGGGTTACTTTCGTGCAGGGATCGTATGGCCTCGAGAAGTTCTTCCTTTTCAGCCAGCCCCTTCTTTTCGCCCTTGACGCGCATTGTGATCACTTCTTCCAAAATCGTTTCTTCGGAAGGAAGGAACTCATGCAGAGGAGGATCGATCAAGCGGATAATGACCGGTAGGCCATCCATGGCGGTGAATAAACCGTCAAAATCAGCACGCTGGAACGGCAGTAGTTCATCCAGAGCATCCTTGCGAACCTGTTCTGATTTTGCCAGGATCATACGCTGGACAACAGGTAACCTGGCAGGTTCAAAGAACATATGTTCAGTCCGGCACAACCCGATCCCCACAGCTCCATAAGAACGTGCGCGCTGGGCGTCTTTGGGATAAT
>CAINUH010000003.1 GCA_903853735.1 uncultured Desulfomonile sp.
CTGAGACCGATCACTTCGAGTAGGGGTTACATACTACAACAAATCTTGATTGAAAATAGTCCTCTCGATCAACCAGTCGATCAACGGTCCGCGATGATCTTGTCGCCGTGTTCAAAAAAACTATCATGAAGGACGATTTCCCGTATAATGGCCGCAACGGGAAGAGGTTTATCATCTCACCCCTCAATTGAAATTGTGCCTAATATGGCTTGGTCAAGGGTATTTTTCTGATAAGTATGGTGTAAGAAATGGAAAATGTCCAGGGTTTGAATGAACTTAATCGGCGGGTCCTGGAAAAGGGCCTGTGTGCCGCTTGCGGGGCTTGCGTGGATATCTGTCCTTACTTGACGGCTTTTAGAGGTAAGACGGTGTTGCTGGACAGATGCTCCGTGGAGCACGGCCGCTGCTATGCGTACTGTCCCATGACAGAATTTGATTCGGACCGTATTGGGGAATTCGTTTTCGGCATTGCTCAAGAAATCCGGAACCTTGGTCATGTGAGATCAGTAATGGCATCACAGTCTCGGGACTCTCGAATCACTTCCGTGGCTCAAGGCGGCGGCACTGTTTCAGCCCTTCTGGCGGGAGCCCTCGAAGATCAACTCATCGAGGCGGCAGTGCTGACGGGGGTTGGTCCAAAAGACAATTATCCATGCGGGAAGATTGCGGTTACTGAAAATGATATCCTTTCATGCACAGGCTCAAAGTATGTGGGGGCCCATTCTTTGAGCGCATTGAGACAGGCAATTGACATCGGATATCAGAAAATCGCAGTGGTAGGGCTGCCATGCCAGGTTCGCTCCTTAAGAAAAATGATGATGTACGATCTGAAGAATGAGAATCTGAAGGATAGAATCAGGCTTGTCGTAGGACTTTTCTGCAACTGGGCTTTTGACGGCCGGGATTTCGCCACCTTCTTAGCCCATCGGTTTAATGTTCAAGTTATCAAGAAGCTGCACATTCCGCCCCCTCCGGCCAATTCTTTGGAATTGGAAACAGAAGATGGCCTTCACGTGATACCGTTGGACGAACTCAGACCATTGATTCAGGATGCTTGCCGAACGTGTCCTGACATGACATCAGAATTTGCTGACATTTCCGTGGGAATGTATGAAGGCAGAGAGGGATGGAACACACTTATTGTGAGAACTGAGATCGGTCAAGATCTTGCAAGAGGTGCTCAGGAACGAGGAGCGCTCGAAATAGAGGCATTTCCTAAAACCAACTTGGAACACTTGCAGGATGCGTCAATTAACAAGAGGAAACGAGCTTCTGATAAAGGAAGCTGATTTCAGGAGATTTTGAGTATGTCTGTAATAGGTCAAGATTCTCCCAGCAAAGAAGTCCTTCTGATGGGCAATGAGGCAATGGCCAGAGGGGCTATTGAGTCGGGAATAAGTGTTGCCACAGCCTATCCAGGTAATCCGTCATCCGAGATTATAGGATCTCTGGCAGAAGTGGCAGGTGAACTTGGGATTTATGTAGAGTGGTCGGTCAATGAAAAAGTCGCCCTGGAGGTGGCGGCCGCTGCAGCAGTGTCAGGCCTCAATGCTCTGGTGGCAATGAAGCAGAACGGCCTGAACGTAGCTTCTGATTTCTTACTTAATCTCAACCTCACTGGGATTCGAGGAGGACTTGTGCTCGTAGTTTGTGACGATCCATCGGGAATATCAAGCAGTAACGAACAGGACTCCCGAATCTTCGCCAAATTGGCGGATCTTCCGCTGCTGGAACCTGCCACTTTGCACGAAGCCAAGGACATGGTCAGAAAGGCTTTCGAGTTGTCGAGGATGATAAGTAACGTTTGTATGGTCCGCAGCGTGACCAGAATATCTCATGCCCGCGGCAATGTGACTCTGGGCAAACTAGCCCACTCCCATCCCATCCCACGCTTCGACACATCTAGTGCGCTCACCCCTCTTCCGGCGTCTTTGTCACATCCCTTGACACACAATAGACTTAGGCAAGCCGCGGAATTTTTCCAAGGATCTACTTTCAATATCTACGAAGGCCCGGAATACCCCGATCTGTTAGTCATTACGTGTGGATCCGGCTGGCTCTTCGCGCAGGAAGCGGTGGTCATGTTAGGAGTCGAATCTAAGGTGGGCGTTTTAAAATTGGGAACTACTTGGCCATTACCTGAAGATCTTATCGTCGAGCATCTGAAAAAAACACGGACCGTCCTGTTTATCGAAGAGGTTGACCCGGTCCTGGAAAACAATGTCAAAGAGGTCTTTGCAGATCACAGCCTGGAACTTTCCGGGATCAATTTTTTAGGAAAAAAATCAGGCACAGTTCCTGATTTTGGGGAATTGAGCCCTGGTCTCGTTATCAGGGTTATTTCAGAGCTGACTGGAACCAGAGTTCATCAACCAGACCAATCTTACCTCGATCTTGCACAAGATGCTCTTCAGAACTACTCCCCACCGAGATCCCTGGCGTTCTGTGCGGGATGCCCTCACAGGGCCTCTTTCTGGGCCATTAAGAAGGCCCTTGTACTGGATGGCCGGGATGGAGTCGTTTTCGGGGACATCGGATGTTACGCTCTTGCGGTCCTACCTACCGGATTCAACCAATCCAAAACCCTTCATGCCATGGGATCAGGTATAGGCATGGCGTGTGGTTTCGGGATGCTTGATCGATTGGGCGCCCAACAGCCCGCCATAGCAGTGTGCGGTGATTCTACCTTTTATCATGCTGCTGTGCCGGCCCTGATAAACGGAATTCACAACTCGTCCAACTTTCTCTTGATTATTTTGGACAACAACGCCACTGCCATGACAGGTTTTCAGCCACATCCTGGAACCGCTGTGAATGCCTTGGGGGCCACGGCTCGGCCCGTGGTTATTGAGGAGTTGTGCCGCTCTTTAGGTCTGAAAACATTAGTCCGGGATCCCTTTGACCTTGAAGATACATGCTCCACGATATACGACCTGCTCCAGGAGCAATCGGCAAGAGTTCTTATTCTCAGGCAGGAGTGCGCTCTGGTGAGGGGTAAGAAGTCCCCTAAGAGTTACAGGGTCACTGTAAACGTTTCCAAGTGTGTCGGTGAAGATTGCGGATGCAGTCGTCTGTGTACGCGGGTTTTCAGATGTCCTGGACTCAAATGGGATGCTGTCTCCGGCAAGACCGAAATCGATGAAGCAATTTGTACCTCCTGTGGTGTCTGTGCAGACATATGCCCTGTCGGAGCCATAGTTAAGGAGTCAGCCTGAATGACAAAGGACCCTTTCAACATCGTGGTTACGGGCGTTGGCGGTCAGGGAAACGTGGTCGCATCACAGCTCATTGGTGCGGTATTGGTGGACCTGGGGTACAAGGTTACTATTGGTGAAACTTATGGGGCCTCACAACGAGGTGGTTCGGTCATGAGTCATGTGCGCATTTCTCGAACACGCCAGTACGGACCTTTGATTCCACCACGATGCGCGGACTTGGTGATAGCCCTTGAGCCCAGCGAGGCTGCAAGGGTTCTTGGACAGTTCGGCAACAGGGAAACCGTCTGTGTTGTAAACACCCGGCCGGTGCATCCGGTAGACGTTATTAGCGGCCATATCCCCTACCCTTCTCTTGACCTTATGTTCGTAAGAATTCAGTCGCTTAGCAGGATTACCTATTTCTTGCCGGCGACCGAAAAGGCTATGGAACTGGGCAGTTCTGTGTTGGCTAATGTTATCCTGATTGGAGGTGCAGCCGGTGCTGAGCTTCTGCCGATCAACGAAGAACTCCTTGGCAAGGCTGTGAGAGATTACATGTCTTCAGACAGGGAGGAAATAAACAAGAGAGCCTTCCAGTTGGGGAGGGACCTGGTGAAGCGGCTTACCAAAGCTGGATGACGCGTTTTCAACCCTTTGTGAGGCCGCACGTTATCTTGTTAACGGCCAAGCTACTTGTAGCTCAGAAACTCAACAAAAGGAGATCGTGATGGTGAAGTGGAAAATGGCAAATACGTGTTGGGCATTATTCGGTTTAACAATGGCGCTGATTCTTGCCATGATTCCCATGGCGGTTCAGGCCGACAAACCCATAACAATAGGAATGATAGACTGTTTTTCCGGTGGAGCGGCAGCATTTACCAAGCCTGCCCTGGCAGGATGGAAAATGGTCATTGACGACTTCAACGCCAAGGGCGGTTTTAAGGGAAGAAAGATCGAGATACTGACCCGTGATGACAAGTTCAAGCCTGATGAGGCTTTGTCACACGCCCGGGAACTATTGCTCAAAGAGAACGTGGATTTTCTAGCCGGTACTACCAATAGTGCTTCGGCTCTAGCGGTCTCAGAACTAGCTAGACAAAAGAAGAAAGTGTTTATGGTTCATATTGCGAGAAGCGAAAAAATAACTGGAGAGAAAGGTCACGAGTATATTTTTCGTGGGTGCCCGAACGCTGAGATTGAAGGTGCAGCCGGTGGTGCTTATGCTGCTACCCAGCCCTACAAGAAATGGTTCATTCTGGGTGAAGATTATGAGTATGGCCACTCAATTGCCGATAACTTCTGGAAAGGGCTTACCAAGAACGACCCGACCGTCGAGAAGGTAGGCGAAGCCTGGCCCAAGCTCCAGGAAACCGATTACACTCCGTACCTGACTGCCCTCGTTGCCAAGAAGCCCGATGCCGTTTACGTAGCATTTGGGGCTTCAGGTCTAATTGCTATCATGAAACAGTCCAAGATTTTCGGACTTATGGAAAAATTCCCGGTGTTCGCTTTCGGTCTGGCCGACTCTGTATTTCCAAAGGCACTGGGGGAAAGCATGCCCACAGATGTGTTTGGCGGCTCCAACTATCTGTGGTATTATCCTGAGAGCACAGAAAATAAAGCATTCGTAAAGAGTTACGTGGAGTTCACTGAAAAGGGTGGAGCTAAGGACCCTTACCCTTCGGGAATAGGTGCTTTCTCAGGATACTGTTGCGCCAAGTTCCTTACCGAGGCCATTATGAAGGCTGACGGC
>CAINUH010000004.1 GCA_903853735.1 uncultured Desulfomonile sp.
GCTGTTGTCTATCTGGCCGTTCTGATTGTTCCTGCCTCCCCATCTTATTCCCAGCTCTCTTGCCCACTCTCGTGAGGCACGAACCAGCCTGCTTTCTATCATCACCTGGGGGGTGGGCACATCAAGACTTCGAAGAACTTTTTTCATCTGGGAAATTCTTTCCGAGGTGTCTTTTACGAAAATCATGCGATTCAAATCGTCCGGCCAGAGCATACTGTTTGCTATGATTTGCTTGAGTCTGCGGTCCTGGCCTGAAGTTGAGTCAACCGGAAGCCCGGTTCGACCGCGGTACGCCTCGGTCCTTGCGGTTGCAGCGTCTGTTCGTTGCCTGTCCAAGTCCAACGCTTCAAAACCCATCATTCGGCTAATGCCACCCGGACTGTCGGGCGAGAACCCTTGATCTTGCAGCCTGGTCTTCTCCTGATCGAGCGTGGAGTCCCTCTTGGCGGTCTGGGCAGCTACGGAACCCGCGAGTTCATTAGCCCCGGCGCCGGCCTGACCCGTACCTGGACAATTCAAATTGAACATACAGTCAAGGGTTTTAACGATGTCTTTCGGTTTAGCGTACGTCAGTCTCACTGTCGCATAATAGAAGCAGATTTCCTCTTCTTCGACTTTGATACAGCCGGCTTCACCAATCTCGTCGGAACGGATGCTCCCCTCGATGGGCGTTGGGTTTTCTGCCTTTCTCTTGCGATCCTCCAGCGCCTTGATCTTGCTCCTGTCCGCGGCAATCCGCTGGTCCAATGTCTGGATTTTAGACCTGTTTTCATCCAGGAATTCGTTTATTTTCTTTGTCTTGCCGATTCTCATCACGTCGCCCACCATGACACTGGCCAGATCATTGGTGAGCAACATGGTATTGATGACATCCTTGAGCGGGACATTCCGCAGGCTAAGCGTGGTTTTGCCGTCCACATCGGGATCGAGGGTGATATTCACAGCAGCCTGTTCCGACAGCAGCCTGAAAGCGTTTTTCAGCTTGATATCTTGAAAATCCATGGTCACGGTTTTTTCCAGAATGTCAGAGCTTGGAGACTCTCCGTACTTTTTCCTCTTGTCACGCTCCGCGGCCCACTCCTCAACGCGCTTTTTGAGACAGTCCACAGAGGACTCGCAGTCTACAGACCCCTCCTGGCCTTGAACATCTGCAGAAGGTCCGATATTCCCCCCCCCGGTCGCCGGTCCCGGGCGGGAAGTTCCTGGGCCCGCGGCAGTGGGCTTCCCTGCGGCCTTCATCTCCGCGGTCAACTCGAACCTCGGCGGCGAAAAGTCCACCATGAGCACGCCCTTTTTCTTCTCAACCTTGTAGGGAGCAGGTTCCTTCAGTTGAATAAAGATGGTCTGTGAGCCTGGGATAATCATTTCCACCGAAGTGGAAAACAAATCTGTGCGCAGAGGTTTCTGGTAGGATTTTGGGATCTCGGCATTGATCAGATCGAGCTTCAACTTGGTCTGGGAAATCCTGTCGATGCGGTAGTCCAGGTGGTCGCCCCCTCGTATCATAAGCCTCGAATTGTGGCCGACCTGGATGAATTTCATTTCGGTCAACTCCTGGACCAGGAGCCTTGGATCGGGTTCAGGAGGAGTTATTGGAGGCCGATTTTCCCTCACAGCCCCGCGGCCGCTTCCTGGTGTTTGACCGGAAGAAGCGCCCGGGCCAAGCGGCCGACTGCGCACTGTCTCGGGCCTGTCCGCAGGTTGAACTTGCCTCATGGGAATGGAAACCGGCGGTTTGCCAATGCCCTGGGAAGACTCCGCCACCTGGGCCAATGTCTGCTCAACTTGGGGGGTTTGCTCACCCTTGTCCAAAGGGTCCTGAGGCTTTCTCGAGTTTGCTTCAGCCGGTTCGGCCCATGAAACTTCGCTCGTTGAACGGACCGCTCTGCCTGCTTCCGTGGGGGTCAGCGCCCGGCCGTGACCAGAGACGCCCTGACTCGAAGAACTCAGGGGTGAGACAGGCTCCAACCCTTCGCCAAGCCAATCTCGGAGAGAGGTATTCTGGGGGGCCGTATGCTGAGCCGCGGCGGGCCGCACGTTACCGCTATCCGGAGAGTTGCTGTCTGATTTTGTCTCAGATCCTTGCGCGCGCTTACGAGATTTTTTTCCCGGATCAACCTCGCCAAGAACCACGAGCACGCGATCTTTCTCGCGCTTCACAATAAATTCAGGGACGGGCAGATCCTGAAAATCTGCTACCACCCTGGCTTTGGCCTTGTAATTTGCCGCACGCACCGCGTGAATGCCCGCGTCTGCGCCGGCAACCTTAAGGGAAATTTTCCCCACCACTGCGCTGGTAAAATCCATTACCAGCCTGTTCGGACGCGCGATTACAGACGACAGGACCTTCCCGGGATCGCCCTTGGTCGAAATAACAAGTGTATTGCTGCCTGGGGCCAGGGTGACCGCTGTAATTTCCCCTGGAACCTCAGCCCAAACGATGCTGCAGAATATGGCAAGAATGAACCCTGCGAGGAGGACGGACTTGTCTATCGTGGGGGGAGACCGCATTCCTATTTGTTTCCAGGGCAGACTATGAATCGCTTTCGGTGGCACTTAAAAAACCGGCATCAACTCCTCTTGTGGAGCAAGGCGGTTTCTTCCCGAATGCAGTATTTGCACTGCCTTCGACCTGCTTTCGTGCGGGCCGAGATTTTTCACCCAGCGCAAAATATGGCGGGAACATATCAGACTGGAGGGATGATAGTCAATTAAAAATACTAAAATTAGTATGATAGATTATTTTGTTAAAGTTATTTGTGTTTTATGGCGGTTCAAATGGTGAC
>CAINUH010000005.1 GCA_903853735.1 uncultured Desulfomonile sp.
ATCCTGTGCTGCTTTCGCCTCTGGACTACCTGGAATCGCGGCCTTTACAGCCTTCTGGGCGTCCTCCATATTAGATCTCGAGGCATCCACTTCAGCCTGAGCAGTTGTACGAGACAAGTTTTCTTGTCGTGTTTGTGCCTCTGACTTCTGTGGTGCAGGCGGTGTTGTACCAGCAGGAACTGCCTTTTCTGCAGCAGCAGGAGTCGTTGGTTCCGCAAAACCCTTTTCCGTGAATGGGGCTTTACCTGTTTCCTGAGTTGGGGCAACTGCGTTAAGTTTTGCATTTTCAGCTTCCTGTACAGCTTTAAACCACTTCAGTTTATCCTGCGCTGCTTTCGCCTCTGGACTACCCGGCGTGGCAGCCTTTACTGCTGCCTCTGCCTCTGCGACATTCTTCCCAGCAGCCTCAACCCCAGCTTCGGCGCGTGTACGTTCCAGAGCAGGAGAACCTGGAGGTGCGGTTTCAACCTGAGGTCCTGTTGCTGGTTGTGTGGTTGCCGCTTCTGCGGGCTTAACTTCTTGTTGACCAGGTTGGGTCTCGGGTTTCGCTCCAGTTTCCGCCTTCTTATCTTGTTGCATCTTCTCAATTACTTTAGTTAGGGCATCTTGCAACTTAGATATAGAATCCTCAATGGCTGTAGACGCGTCTTTACGAGTAAGAGCATCGGGCCAATTCATAACCGTAACAGGTATACCTTGATTACCTTCTCCCGCCCGTGGAGTTTTTGTAGGTTGCTCTTGTGTTTTTTTAGATAGCCCGCCCACTTGGTTGACCGCGCCCATAGCATTAGCAGCGCTATTTAAGCCGTAACCAATGCCCCCACCCATTCCTCCTGGTGTTGCTGCTTTCTCCTCCGACTCTAATTGTTTCTTCTCGTCCTGAAGTTTCTTCATCTGCTCACCAAGTTTTTTATACTCCTCATCTGAAGTTTCAGGATTATCCATTCGTTTTCCTAACTCACTCTGTTCCTTCGCAATCTGTTCAATTCTCTCTCGTCGCTTCCTACCCAATTCTTCATCAATCTTTGACTGGTCAGCAGATGTAGACGCAGTGCCTTCAGGTGCCTTTTCTTCAGCATCTCTTTGAGCCCAATTCTTTGCCTGTTCGTAATCCTTCCATTGAGTATTACTAAATTTAGGAGCATTCGGATTTTTATCCATGTAGTCAAGACGCTGTTTATACATATTCACGCGGTCTTGGGCTGTCAGTTCTCCCGTTATTCCACCCATCTTTCTATAATCTTCTTCTTCACCCCCTGTCCCAATCGCACCGAACATCCCGGCAATAGGTTTATAATAACTTGGACGACCCAAATCAGATGGAAAATCCTTTAGCAGAGCATTATTTGGGTCGTTCTTGTCATACTTAATGGATGGATAATCATCGGGTGATGGTTTGTATCGGCTTGGGTATGGGGTATTGGGCCCAACGATGTTTGGGTCCCAAACTACTGGTCTATTCAAACCCAAATCATCAGGCCTTTTCTCCCCAAGTGATTCTATAGGATTGCCTAGAGCATCATAAGCTTGAATATTGTTAGGTCCTGCTCCTATTATTGTTGATTTCCCGTTAGGTCCAACAGGCTGTCCTTCCGTATTAGGTTGATTCCATTGATTAGATAATTGTCCATTAGAACCTACCTGACCGTTCTGAGGACCAAAGACGGAAGGCCAGTTGGTGATGAATACTTTGAGGATACTTTCGTCCAACTTAAACCCAAGCGCACCTGTATCAGGTGTACCCTCTGGCTTTACACGCAAGTCTGGAGTTTCCTGTCCAGGGATGCCACCCTGCGCGGTGGCGGGCATACCAATACCCATCTGGCCAGGCTGACCCTTTCCAGCGCCGCCCGCGGTTCCACCGTATTCTGCCAGTTGTGCAGCCGAACCTTTTAGCCCCTCAAAAATATTTATGCGATTAGACAAGGCTTGATAATCTCTTGATTTCTTTTTATTTTCGGCTGTTTCCTCGGGGGTCTTGACTTCCAAAGCCTTTTCCATTTCGGCTTTCTTTGTCTTCAAATCCTGTAGTGTAGATTCATTCTTTTCTGACCAACCTCCTGCACGAGCGCTTGTATCTCTTGATTTCTGATATTCCTCATACTTCTTAGCCTCTTCAGGGGATAAGTTTTTCTTCCACTCTTCCATCTTCTGCCCGTAATCTTCCTTTGACATATCCATAGGCATTCTGGTCTGCGACTCAAAATCACTTCTCCATTGTCGAGCCTTTTTCAATTGTTCGGGGGTTTGAACTGCGTCAATGGTTGCCGGTTCTGTTGTAAAAGACCTTTGCTTCAATTCATCCATTTTCTTGTTCGCTTCTGCTATTTTATCTTTATCACCAGTTCCATAAGCCTCTCGCAATTCTTTTCCAGCCTCAATGATTTCTTTAAGTGGGGCATCCTTCCTTAAACTGGTTTGGGGTAAATATGCACCAGCGACTGCCGTTGTTGTCCCCTTATCTTGTTGTTTCATAGCCTTGGCCCCAGCTACAGCAGCAACAGCGGCGGCTTGCTCAGGAGTTCTATCTTGAGCACCTCCGCCCAAGCCAGTTTGATTATTCACACCAGGACCACCAAGAGAACGCGGGAAGTTTACTACAAAAACCTTAAGAATTTGATTCGCGCCTGTGCCTGCCATTCCTCTTGTTCCAGGAGTTTGTCCCTGCGTTGTACCTTTTCCATCCTGTGTCTTTGCTTTGCCACCCCCGGTAAGTGCCTC
>CAINUH010000006.1 GCA_903853735.1 uncultured Desulfomonile sp.
CAATTCAATAATATTCTGAGAGAGATCTATGCCTACAACCGACCTGGACTTGCTTCGTATCTCACGCTTTGGTTGAAAAACAATACTTTTCTGATGACATACCTGTGGGCCGGCAGGGACCTGTTTCAGGAACTTAACCCGGAAGTCCGTAAACATCCTGGTGTTGCAAGTCAGACCAAATCCACGGGAAATGATACTCGACTTTCAGTTGAAGAGGCATCCAGGCTGCTTGATAGGAATATAGCAACCGTTGTGAGGATAGTGGAAGACTATTCCAGCGTGCTAAAAAATGACAGTGTCCCACACATACTTGCCTTACAGCCTTGGTTTTATTCAAGTAAGAAACCTCTCCATGAAAAGGAAAAGTTGCTGGCAGCAATGACTGGATTCCGAGAATATTACGGAGTTCCCTCGGATCGAGTGTATAAATTGTTAATAGACAAGATCGGCGAGAACGCTGCAAATAAAGGCTATTTTGTAGTTGACTTTTCCGACTACTTTGATGATGTATCCGAATGGGTTTTCACGGATTGGTGTCACCTGACTGCGGGGGCTAACTACCTTGTGGCAAAAGAGCTTTCCAATCTGATTAAGGAACATTTCTTCGGCCAGCCTCTCAACGAAGGTGACAGCACGAAAAACAAGAATGAATTCTTCTGGGACTTGGCTGCGTCAGGGAGCATAATTTATGCGCCTCCACCCGATACTCCGCAAAATCAACCAAAGAACATGCTCACCGGTTATCCCGGTGAATCACTATATTCATCTAAAGTCCTTGGTCCGGATGATAGAGGGGAAGTTGTCTTGGACCTGGGAGAGGTTCGTGCTTTTAGCAGATTACGGCTGTTTTGGGGCGATGAGGAAACCGTGCCTGACGAATGGGTAGTGGAAGTGTCAAAGGACGAGACGAATTGGACCAACTTCGTGACTGGATCAGGGGACCGGACCGACAATTTTTCTCGGTGGCCAGGATTTGAATACTATGCTTCAGATCCGGTCAAAGCCAGATATTTGAGATACAAGCCGATGCACGGGTCGAATCAGGTTATCGCCCTGAGATCTTGGAACGTTTTCAGGTAGGGATCAATGAACATACTTGGAATATCTGCTTTCTACCATGACAGCGCAGCCTGCCTGGTCACGGATGGAAAGATCATAGCTGCTGCTCAACAAGAACGTTTTTCTCGGGTGAAGCACGATTACCGGTTTCCACATGAAGCAGTTTCCTACTGTCTGAGAGAAGGCCGGATCGGCGCAGGCGACATCGATTACGTGGCTTTTTATGATAAACCCTTTATAAAATTTGAAAGGCTTCTGGAAACATATATTTCATTTGCACCGCGAGGTTTGGCCTCATTTGTCATGGCTATGCCTCTCTGGCTCAAACAAAAGCTCTATATTCCGGACTTGATAAGAAAGAGCATGGGCTATGACGGAAAGATTCTTTTCCCGGAGCATCATGAATCCCATGCAGCGAGTGCGTTCTTCCCGTCACCTTATGGAAGGGCAGCTTTTCTGACCATGGATGGGGTGGGGGAGTGGACCACGACAAGTTTTGGAGTAGGCGAACGGAACAGAGTCAGAATGGCATACGAGATAAAGTTTCCCCATTCACTGGGGTTACTGTATTCGGCTTTCACATATTTTACAGGATTTAAGGTGAATTCAGGTGAGTACAAGGTCATGGGCCTCGCTCCTTATGGAGAACCCAAGTACGTGGACACTATTCTCAACGAACTAATTGATATAAAGGAAGACGGATCTTTCAAACTCAATGTGGAACATTTTACCTACCCATACGGTCTGACTATGACGGGCAGGTCGTTTGAGAAGCTGTTCGATGGACCAGCCAGGAAACCGGAAAGTAAACTTACTCAGAGAGAGATGGATCTTGCCAAATCGGTGCAGGTGGTTACTGAGGAGGTAATGATCCGGACGGCTCGGCACATTCACAAGGTCACGGGCGAGAAATATTTGTGCCTGGCGGGAGGGGTAGCGCTAAATTGCGTAGGGAATGGCCGGATTCTTAGAGAAGGGCCTTTTGAAGACATCTGGATTCAGCCGGCCGCCGGGGACGCGGGTGGCGCCTTGGGCGCAGCGCTGTTCGTATGGTACCAGCTCCTGGGCAATGAGAGACTGTCGGACGACTTCAGTGATCAGCAAATGGGGTCTTACTTGGGGCCGGCTTATGGCGAAACAGAGATCAAAGCTTTTCTGGACTCCCACGGCTACCCGTATCAGTACCTTGATGACGGGATTCTCTCCGAAACCGTTGCGGACCTCATAGTCCAGGAAAAGGTCATTGGGTGGTTTCAGGGGAGAATGGAATTCGGGCCCAGGGCATTGGGGGCCCGGTCAATCATAGGGGATGCCCGAAGTCCCAAGATGCAATCGCAGATGAATCTTAAGATCAAGTACAGAGAGAGTTTCAGACCGTTTGCCCCATCCGTACTGATGGAACAGGTGGATAAATTCTTTGAACTGGACCGGCCGTCACCCTACATGCTATTGGTTGCAGACGTGGACAAAAAAATCCGCCGTGATGTGAACGAGGAACAGAAACGCTTGTGGGGAATAGATAAGCTAAACATTGTGCGATCGGACATACCGGCTATAACTCATGTTGATTACTCAGCCCGTATCCAGACAGTTCACAAGACCACCAACCCACTTTATCATGACGTCATTGACGCCTTTTTCAGAAAAACCGGGTGCCCTGTAATCGTCAATACTTCCTTTAATGTGCGGGGCGAACCCATTGTAATGAGTCCGGAGAATGCATATCTTTGCTTCATGAGGACTGAAATGGATTATTTGGTAATGGGGCCTTTCTTGTTAGACAAGACGAATCAGCCATTGCTCAAAGATGACGCGGACTGGCGAAAACAGTACGAACTTGACTGAAGCTGCAAAAGCCAACTTATGATGACGAACATAATCAGAGGAATAAGGGAAGAAATAGCCGCGGCCTTCAGAGAACCGTCAGGCCGCGACATGACTATTTTAGCCGTGCTGTTTCTCTTGTTGCCAGGGGCAATTGGAGCATACCTACTTTTCTGGAAGGGTTCATGGTTCGGCTATTTGTGGATGCTGGCCGGTGTTTTTCTCGGCGCGTGCCGGTTCATTGCACCACTATTCCGCGTGATATATCGTCTCTGGATTGGCTTCTCTGTGGTTCTGGGGTACTTCGTTTCACGGACCCTGCTAACAATCATATTTTTTCTTGTGATCACTCCCACAGGCCTGATTATGCGCTTGGTAGGTAAGGACCCAATGGATCGGAAACGCGACCCCAAAACACCGTCTTACTGGATACGGCGGGAAGATCCGCCTGAGACCAGTATTCAGAGATACGAGAAACAATTCTGACTCACTCTCACACTGTTGCACGGAGGAATGATTGATGTCCCTTGTGAAAGAATTCTGGGATTTCTTGAAAGTCCGAAAAAAATACTGGCTTGCACCTATACTGATAGTGCTGGTGATCCTCTCGGCGTTCATAATACTAGCAGCAAGTTCTCCTGTAGCGGCGCCCTTCATCTACACGCTCTTCTAGAGGTGGCTACCGAGTCATATTGGGGAAACTGCCGACAGTTTCCCCTCAACCCGCTCAGTATCTCTCGTTGCAATTATTGGTAGGCAATGACACCCCTCCCGGACCAGACGCCTGATTCAGTTTCACAATCAGAAAAG
>CAINUH010000007.1 GCA_903853735.1 uncultured Desulfomonile sp.
CCGGACATCGTACGTAGGACGTTCAAACTAGCTACACGAGCGACAGGCCTCAAAAAATCTCGAGACAATGGCCCATGGGCCCTCAGAGACATCAATCTTGAAGTCAATAAAGGCGAAACCGTTGCGATCGTAGGTCGTAACGGAGCCGGCAAGAGCACTTTGCTCAAGGTGCTTGCAGGAGTTACCACCCCTACTAGTGGGCGTGTGGAGGTCTACGGACGCATTTTCCCAATGATTGAACTGAACGCCGGCTTGAACATGGAACTCACCGGTAGGGAAAATGTCCGCCTGCTTGGAGCAGTTATGGGTTTTTCGAGGCTCGAGATAGAATCCAAGTTGCCTGAAATCGAAGAATTCACTGAGTTGGGGGAATGGTTCGATCGACCCGTGAGGATGTATTCCAGCGGGATGTTGGGTAGGCTTGGATTCGGGGTTGCTATCAATGTTGACAGTGACGTCATCCTTATTGATGAAACATTTGCTGTCGGTGACCTCAAATTCCAGAACAAGAGTATGGCCCGAGTCAAACAAATGAGAGAGAGTGGCGCAACAGTCTTGCTGGTGAGCCATAGCCTTGACTCGCTTCAGTTTGTGGCCAAGACAGGGGTCGTGTTGGAAGAGGGCCGATTGGTGGCTGCAGGGTCTTCTCTCGAGGCAATCAGCGCATACGAAACCCTGGTATTCCGATCTGAGCAGCAACGGTTGGAGCACCGGGTCAGGGCTCGCATATCCTCAGAAGAAGTCAACATTTTCAGTGCCCGGGTCTATACGAAGGATGGGGAATCTTTAACCGAGGTTCCTTCGGGCGTCCCCTTCGGAATCGAAGTTGATCTCCAGCTAAACCGGCAAGTACAAAAACCGATGTTTTCAATGGGACTTGTGAACGCGGCAGGGATATTGTGCAAATGGAATGTTTCCGAAGAAGATGGTTTGTCAGTCCTCGGGGACGGTGATCGATACGTGTTACGCGTCTGGTATCCTCAGAATCATCTGGCTAACGGAGCCTATGAAGGACATTTTGCTGCCAGAGATGTGGCATCGTACGAAACCCTGGAACGAATAGCCGGAATAGTGAGTTTTGCCGTTGTGGGATCACAGCGTGCCAGAGGAATCGTGACCGGTAAATGTAGATGGGAACTGGCTCCGTGGAACAGTGCCGAGGGGTCTTCGCAAGGTGTTGGGATCAGGGAATGATATCAGACCGAGACAATGCTTTGGTGAAGACCCACTTACTTCCCTGCGGTATGGCAGCAAGGGATGGAACTGGGGATGGCATCGTTGCGTCCGTTGAAAGGGATCAAATGACATGACGGACAGTGACGTGCAACCTGGTTCAAAATTCAGTCGGACCATACGGTTGGATGGAAGACTTTATGACTTGGACGTTAGCCGAAGAGTAGAGCTGCCGCCGGTTTCACCTCGCCTGGTCATGATTTCCCACTTGCACACCCAGTCAGCAGTCGAGCTTTTGAAGACATCTTTGATGGCTGTTCGGCGCTTCACCGCGGAGCCCCATGAGATGTGGGTCGTGGACAACAATTCTCCGCGAGAGAATCTGACATGGCTGGAGGCGTGGCCGGACGTCAACCTGATTCTTAATCGGACAGAACCGCTACCGCCCACGGTGACTGAGGCAAACCGGCTGCCAAATGACTGTCTTAACCAGCTAGACTGGGGAAGTTATGCAAACGCTGTTGGACTGGAATTAGCCGTAAGAGTAATAGACCCGGACTCGCGTTTGCTCATGCTTCTTCACATGGATGCTGTGCCATGCAAATCTGGTTGGCTTTCTTTTCTACGGTCAAAGTTGACAGCCGATCCGAACGAGAAAAGACTAAATAATAGGGGAGTTGCTGCTGCGGGCGTTAGAATGGATAGAGTCCGCAACCCGGAAGGCGTCCTCCACGTTTTGGGTTTCATGGTAGACTTTCAAATATTCAGAAAGTGTAACTTAGATTTTTTCCCCGATCTTCCAGACTTGGACGTGGGAGACAGAGTTACTGTCGAGTTACGCAAGTGTGGCTATCAAGTATTTGCGTGCTCAAACACCTTGTGGAACCCAGAGTTAATCAACAACATTCCGCTTTCGTCTCCCTGGAGAGACCTTCACGTTGACCGGTCATTTGATGATGAGGGGGACGTATTCTTTGTTCATCTTGGTCGAGGCGTAAGAAAGTCCTGTGGGGAGAACACCAAGGGCACCGATGTGCAACAATGGATTCGTGTGGTCCTCTCAAATTTGTATGCCTGAGCTTTCTTGTCGAACCGGCTTCTTTGCAGGCTATTGACTCGCACAGGTTATAGTCGGACCCTGACAAATGAATCGAAGACCCAAAATTGGTTCTGGAGAAATTTCGTATTCACTGAGAAGACACTACGTGGACGAATTTCATTTCAAGCACGTTTCAAAACTCGAAGCAAGGTCACTGGTGTTGGATCTAGGAGGAAATCGCATTGGTAAACGAGGATTGTTCGATATAGAATCCTTCGAGTTGGATGTAGTTTATGCCAATCTTTCCGTGGCGAAAAGACCTCACGTTAAAGCAATGGCCGAACATGTCCCTTTCAAGGAAGCCACATTTGATGTAGTCGTGTGTTCAGAACTTCTCGAACATGTGTTAGACCCGATACAGGTTCTCGTAGAAATTTTCCGCGTTCTTCGGAAGGATGGATTGGTCCTAATTTGCGTTCCGTTCATGACTCGAATTCATGGAGATCCGACCGACTTTGGTCGTTATACTGACTATTACTGGTCCCAAATCCTTGGAGGAGTGGGATTCAAGAACGTGATAATCGAATCCCAGGGAGGTTTTTGGAGTGTACTGGCCGAGATGATTCGATGCTTTGTATTTGCAAAGACTGCCTCTTGGGATAGCCGGATGGCTTTTTGGCTCGGAGTTCTCGAACGCATCGTTTATGAGTGCAAGCACAAGGCACTGGAGTTGGATATTTCGAACATGCAAGGACAGACCTCCCAACCAACAGGATTTACCACCGGTTTCGGAATTATAGGAGTTAAGCCGTGAAAAGACCCTGTGTTTTTCTTACCGGTGGGGACGATATAGGTTGGGCCATTGACGAAGACCTGAGGCTGACCCGCCAAGCACTCATTGATCTTGTGGATTTTGGCGATCTCTCACAATGTGATGTTGTCCACTCAATGTGGTGGGAAGGCCTCATGATGATTCCCAGAGAGAAATTAATCGGGAAACGCATAATTTGTCATGTACAAAATGAACCTTTTCACTACCTCGCCGTACCTGCTCACCGGCATGCCTTTTCCATAGTGGGAATGTGGGTGACGCGGTCGTCCGAAGGGGCTCATGAATTGAACAGTTTGGGAATATCCAACTGTCTGATACCATACGCGATCTCGGTGGATACCTTCAGACGATTGCCATCAGATGACAAGGAACTTGTAGAATTCAGACGGCAATGGAATATTCCTAACGACGCCTACCTCATAGGTAATTTCCACAGGGATACCGAAGGCAAAGGCCTGAGAACTCCCAAACTCGCCAAAGGGCCGGATCTGTTTTTCGAGATTTTGCGGGGACTTCGGAGTAAAGAACTCGAGGTTCATGTGATCCTGGCTGGTCCGAGGCGGCACTGGCTACTCAAAAAACTCAAAGACGAAAATTTCCTTTTCACCTACATAGGATCGCCCAGCCTGGATGATGACATCGCGGTTAATTCCTTGCCCCGAAGCACGCTAAACATCTTGTACAACCTGATGGACCTGTACGTGGTTTCCAGTCGTTGGGAGGCCGGCCCTCATTCCATACTTGAAGCCGCTGCGGCGAAATGCAAAATAGTTAGCACGCCGGTAGGACTGGCGACAGATGTGCTCGAACCGGCAGCAATTTTCTCTTCGCTGGGTGAGGCGATACGCATCATTCAAAAGGATATGAATGAAGGCTTCCTGAACTCAACCATAGAGCCTCATTTCAACAAAGTATATCGTGCTCATCGGCCTCAATCTGAAACCCCACTCTTTGCAGACTTATATCAAAATATTGAACGTATTCCTGTTTATAGAGGTCCCCGAGAACTCCCTGAGAGCACAAGTCACCACCGGCAAACCAAAAAGACAACTCCGGGGAAAAAGGTTGAATCCGGGAATTTCCCTCTGACCATCGGTTTCTGGCACACATTTTTCAAACCTCCCTATGGAGGCGGGAATCAGTTCATGATGGCGTTGAAAGACGCCTTTCTTGAACGGGGAATTAATATTCGAGACAATGAAATAAGCGGAGATATAGACGCATACGTAGTCAATTCAATCCATTTCGACGTGGACCTGTTCCTAAAGTTGGTCAAAGATCGACCGATGAAAGTTGTTCACAGAATCGACGGCCCCATACATCTTGTACGAGGTTTTGACAGGGAGAAGGATGAACTCTGTTTCAAGCTCAATTCTCAGTTCGCTTCCTCAACTGTCCTTCAATCAGCGTGGACGTACCAACGTATAGTTGAAATGGGTTACAGTCCAGTCGCGCCCGTGGTAGTTCACAACGCAGTTGACCCGAATATTTTCCACGCCAGAGGCCGCATCCCATTTGAAACCAATCGCAAGATCAGACTTATTACTACTAGTTGGTCTGGAAATCCTAGGAAGGGGGGACCAGTTTACAGGTGGATTGAAGATCACCTGGACTGGGATCGGTTTGAATACACATTTGTTGGAAATGCTTCGGAGAAATTCAATAGAATTAAACAGATTCCCCCCGTGCCTTCGGAAGATGTGGCCCGAATCCTCAGAGAACACGACATTTTCATTACGGCCAGCCGAAATGATCCCTGCTCAAACGCCCTTATCGAGGCAATGACGTGTGGTCTGCCAGTACTTTATTTCAATAGTGGGGGGCATCCCGAGTTGGCTGGACTGGGGGGATTACCGTTCAACTCCGAAGAAGAGATCCTCCCTCGGCTGGAAGAACTTGTGGATGCACATGAATCTTTTCAACGGTTGATCGCTGTTTCCAGTTTTGACGTCGTGACGGAAAAATATCTCACGCTCATTAGAGAGGCCATCGGATGAGGCCTCATTTGGTATTGTTCTTTACTCGGGGAGTCTCTTTACAAACTTGGGACATCATCGGATCTTTGCAGAGAGAGCTGGCTATCTACGATTATCTTGTCAACCGGGGTTACCGAATCAGCTTTGTAACCTACGGAGACGGAAATGATCTGAGCTATTCCAGGCAATTGAGTGGAATAGAGATCCTGTGCAACGAGAAAAGACTGCCTTTAGAATCGTATGAAAGCCAGATTGTCTTCAGGCACGGCAAGGCCCTGAAGAATGTGAGCGTCATAAAGACAAATCAAACTTACGGTTCGGAAGCGGCTCTCTGGACCTCCCGCTTGATCGGCAGACCCCTTGTGGCACGCTGTGGCTACATGTGGTCGTACAATGCCTCAAGGGAGCATGGCGCTGATTCTATTCAAGCCAGGGAAGCTCTCCGGGTTGAAAGAAAAGTCTTCTCAGAGGCCCAACGGTTGGTCGTGACAACCAATTCTATGCGGATGGATGTCGAAAAGAGGATTCCCGGTGCATCATCCAAGACGTTTGTAATAGCCAACTATGTTGATGAGCATACATTCCGCCCGTACCAGGTCGCGCGCGATCCGTACACCTTGCTCTTTGTCGGCAGAGTTGCTCCTGAGAAAAACTTGCGGTCTTTATTCGAGGCAATTATTCCCCTGAAAAGAGTGAAGCTGGTACTTATTGGGCAAGGTCATCTTCGGAACGAGCTTGAGCGAGAATATGGCTCCCTGCGAGACAGGTTGACATGGGAAGGCAACGTGCCAAATTCCAAGCTGCCGGAATATCTCAACCGATGTGCGTTGTTTGTGTTACCTTCTTTTTACGAGGGTCACCCGAAAGCACTCATCGAGGCCATGTCGTGCGGCACGCCAGTGATAGGAGCCGACTCGCCGGGGATACGGGAAATTATACGCCACGGCGAGTCCGGCTATCTTTGCCGTCCTGATGCGTTGAGTCTCCGTAATGCTATCCATCATCTCCTCGCCAATCCCGGCCTCTGTACGGAGATGGGCAGGAAAGCTAGGGAACACGTTGTAGCCCACTACTCCCTTGAGAGAATTGGATCCCTGGAACTCTCAATGCTAAATGAGTTGAGTAGACGTTGATGGACACCAAGAACCTTGACCGGCTGCGCGACAAATTCTCTGAAACGACTGATGGAGACATACTCGATTTGCTGGTGGATATCATTGGTAAGCATGTTGAGTCCATGCCCCCTGCCGCGGGACTAAGATTCCTCTTTGCCATGGACGCTTGTCTCTACGAACTCCAAGGCCGACTGTCAGTGGCCTACGGAGGCGGCGTTCACACCAAGCACCGGCACACGCGTTATCACGATTTTTTCACTGCCAGAACTAATCAGGGAGAACGGGTGCTCGATGTTGGCTGCGGGATTGGGTTTCTTGCTTACGACCTTGCAGAAAAATCCGGAGCGAACGTGTACGGTATAGATCTGAATCCTGATAATATAGCGGTTGCTCAAGCAAGATACCAGCACCCCAATGTCGCGTACATCGTTGGCGATGTGCTGAAAGTTTCCTTCGAAGACCCTTTTGACGTGGTAATATTGTCAAATGTTCTTGAACACCTGGAAGACCGGCCCGTATTTCTTCGACGGCTTGTCCGTGCAGTCCAACCCAAGAGAATTCTCATTAGGGTTCCTCTTTTTGAGCGAGATTGGCGAGTGCCCTTAAAAGAAGAGTTAGGCATGGACTATCGGCTTGATCCCACACACTACACTGAATATACGTTGGAGAGTTTTGCTTCTGAGATACAGGCGGCTCACTTGATGCTCACGCGTCAGGAAGTGCGATGGGGAGAGATTTGGGCAGAGGCAGCTCCGCAATAGTTTTTGTTGATGAGATGAATTTTATACGACGTTGCCTTTAAACCGTGAAAAATCTTAGTCCACGGCTACTTCTTTGAGGGAAACTTGGTTTTAGGAGGCCTACATGGAACCGGAAGGTCTCGACAAGATAGTTCCTAGATTAA
>CAINUH010000008.1 GCA_903853735.1 uncultured Desulfomonile sp.
AAACCCGTCATCACAAACATTCCGCCCGAAAACGAATGGAAGGCTGCCGCGATGTCGAGATTCGTCAAATCGTAATCCAAGCTCTCTCTCAATTCCCCGATCATTTCTGTGAAAGCCCTTCTCGGATTTGTGACAACCAGCGCCTTATTTTTCTTCAAAGCAAGATCGAAAAAATCCTTTACACGCTGATCCGGAATTCTCTTCCGTCTTGTCCATGGCAGTCGAAGTCTCAGTAGTGCTATGAGCACATCGTACGCAAATTTGGACATGATACCGGTTTGGTTCGTTGGCGACCGCCTTCCCCATCGCAGGAAGAGCTTGTCAAAGTAGTGTACTGCATTCTGGTACTGTCCCCTATTGAAGTAAGCCAAAGCGATATTCTTCTCGAATGCGGCAAGTTTTTCCGGGTCAGCGGCTTTGCTATGTTTTTCCATATACAGTTCAAGTGCCTGCAAGAAGTAGGTAATGGCTTCGCTTGAGGCCGACGACCGCAATGCCTCTTCACCTGCTTTCACCATGTATTCTTCAGCCTTTTCCAAGTTGTCGGCTTTGCTGTAATGCAGGGCCAGTATCCCGTAGAATTCATGGAGCCTGTCCCTGAAGATCCTCTCTATGGACTCCGCCACCTTCAAGTGAAGCTGTTTTCGCTGCTGCATAAGGGTAGATTCATAAGCGGCTTCCTGAGCAAGGGCATGCTTGAACAGGTACTCCAACTCTTCCATGCGAATTCGTTCTCTGATGAGCTGGATTTCTTTCAGATATTCCAGTCTGATTCCTAGATCATCTGGTCGACTAAGAACATCAGCTAGGAGACGGTAAAAAAAGCTCCTCCCGATCACGGAGGCAACCTTTACGACATTGCGGGTCTCCTCATCAAGCCTGTCAATCCTGGCCATGAGAAGATCGTTGATCGTAGGGGGAATCACGACCGAGTGAATCCTGTCGGTCACCGCGAAGCCGTCATCCCCGATCATCACCGCCCCTTGATCTATCAGTGAACGCAGCACTTCTTCGATAAAGAAAGGATTTCCTCCAGCCCTTTCGACGATCTGTTTCTTCACACCATGATGAAGCCCCTTGATATTGAGCATGTTGTTGATCAAGGCCTCACTATTCTCTTGATCAAGCGGCCGAACGACAATATCGACAACAGAAAGGTCGGGTATTCGTTTCTTCACACTCTCAACGTTCGTATCCTCGCCGCTCCAGTAACCGGACCGGAATACGTTGATAAACATGACCTTTTGTGTCAGGGCAAGCCGATAGACAGCGTCCAGGACCAGCAATGAACTCATGTCCGCCCAGTGGAGATCCTCCATCACGATGACCACCGGAATCCTCTCCGTTGATCTTGCCAGGAGATCCCGAACGTTCTTGAAAATCAGCTTTTCCAGTGATTCCCCCGCTATGTCCTTGACACGGTCTGCATACTTCCCGGAAAGCTTCATCCCCATCATGGTCGCGACAAAGGGAAGAATTTCATCGACCTCCTCTGAAGTCACACGTCGGATAGCGGTTTCCAGCTTGCTCAAGGCGACAGACTCCGGGTCATCCTCCCGAATCAGAGCCCAGTTCTTGAAAAGGTCGATGACAGGGTGAAAGCTCAGATTCTTTCCCATGGAAATAGCTCTGCCCTCAAGGAAGCTCACTCTCTTCACCACGTCACGTTTCTTCAATTCAGCCAGCAGTCTCGATTTACCGATTCCCGCTTCTCCAATAACGTTCACCACCGAGCCTTCGCCGTTGACGGCTTTCAGTATCTGGAGTTCCAGCCTCGCAAGCTCCTGGTCGCGGCCAACCATGTCCGAGTAGATTTCCCTCTCGGATCGGGCCCTCGCCTTGTAAGCCTTGTCCTTGAGCCGGTACGCCTCCACGGGCTTGTCTTTGCCCTTTACCTGAATCTTACCCAGAGGTTCAAACTGAAAAGAATCACCGGCAAGTCGGTAAGTCTGTTCCGATACCAGGACAGTCCCCGGTTGAGCATTGCTCTCCATCCTCGCCGCGAGATTGGCAGTGTCTCCCTGGGCGGTGTAGTCCATTCGGAGATCATCACCGATGGCGCCTACCACGACAGGACCGGAGTTGAGTCCTATGCGCATCCTGAAATCTATTCCATACTGTCTCTTCAACTCCTCGCCATAGGGAATAAGAGCTTGTTGGACAGCCAAAGAAGCGTAGCACGCCCGTTGTGCATGATCCTCATGGGCTATGGGGGCTCCAAAGAGAGCCATTACCCCATCGCCCCTGAACTCATTGACCGTGCCCTCACACTTGTGGATTTCATCCATGAGAATACGGAAGCAGCCGTCCATGATCTGGTGGACTTCTTCCGGATCGAGCTTCTCCGACATGGTGGTGAACCCAGTCACATCAGCGAACATCACCGTCACGAGCTTGCGCTCGCCTTCAATGGCGCTTCTTGTGGTGAGAATTTTATCGACAAGGTGTTTTGGGGTGTAGGATTGTGGTTGGTGGTAGTTGATGGCTGCCGCTCGTTCGGCCTGTCTTAGATCGGAGCCGCACTCCCCGCAGAATTTCATGCCCGCTGGGTTCTCGAATTGGCATTTCCGACATATCATGGTATCCCTCGCCGGAATGTTAAGAAAAGGCCGTAGGAAGAAGTCTTAAATCTGTGAAGATAAACAACGTGATGGAATGAATTATGATTGTCACTGAAGCCAGAAAATTTTAGTTTACTCTAAGGGGCA
>CAINUH010000009.1 GCA_903853735.1 uncultured Desulfomonile sp.
ATGCTCGAGGAGCTTAGCGATCTAGTCAAGAATACCAGTCTTTGCGGCCTCGGCCAAACAGCCTCCAATCCTGTTATGAGTACTCTCAAATATTTTAGGGAAGAGTATCTGACCCACATTGAGGAAGGAAAATGTACGGCTGGAGCCTGTAAGATGAACACCAGCAAGGAGGGCAGATGACAACCCCTGCATACCTTCAGGGTAAGTCCGTCCGTAGTGATCTTAATCCCGCGCGTATAGTGATGTTGAGGATCGATGATCGGGACATCAGCGCGCGGGATGACGAAACCATCCTCTCGGCAGCTCGTCAGAACGGCATTCGCATACCGACGCTGTGTCACCTCGACGGCTTGTCGGAACGGGGGTCATGTCGCCTGTGTATTGTTGAAATTAAGGGATCCCCTAGACTACTTCCTTCGTGTGTAACCCTTGTGAGGCAGGACATGGAGGTAATTGCCAATTCTGAGCGAGTAGTCGACTACAGAAAAAAGATCCTTGAATTACTGTTCACAGAACGCAACCATGTGTGTTCCGTCTGTGTATCGAATGGACACTGTGACCTTCAGGCTCTTACGTTGGATCTTGGTATGACGCATGTTCACTACGATTACCTATATCCTCGCTATTCGGTGGATGCGTCACACGACCGATTTTCGATAGACCATAACCGGTGTGTACTCTGCGTGCGTTGTGTAAGGGTGTGTGATGAAATTGAGGGTGCCCACACATGGGACATAATGGGGCGTGGCATAACTTCACGAGTAATAACAGACCTTAATCAGCCGTGGGGATCTTCGGAAACATGTACTGGTTGTGGAAAATGCGTTCATGTATGTCCCACTGGGGCACTCTCCGAAAAAGGAAAGTCTGTAGCAGAAATGACAAAAAGGAGACAGTTCTTGCCTTACTTGCAGTTAATGCGCAGGGAAGAGCTGAAATGAGAAAACTTCATATGCAAAAGGGCTCCATTAAGCCTCCCGCAAATAACATGTGGAGGACTCACACTTGACAAACAAAGTTAGGATAGCAACCGTGTGGCTTGACGGGTGTTCCGGCTGTCATATGTCGCTGCTGGATCTTGACGAACGACTAGTGGAATTATCGGCCAAGCTTGACTTGGTTTATGGTCCGCTCGTAGATGCCAAGGAGTTTCCGGAAAAAGTCGATGCTACCCTCGTTGAAGGTGCGGTGAGCAGTGATGAAGATGAAAAGAAGATCTACTTGATCCGTGAACGCACAAGGATTCTGATTTCTTTCGGTGACTGCGCCGTAACAGCGAATGTACCGGCCATGCGCAACCAGTTCAAAGTCGATGATGTGCTCGCCAGGGCTTATCTGGAAAACGCTTCCTTGCGTAACCAAATTCCCCGTGAGGCTATTCCACAACTGTTGAGTCGTGCTCGTCCTGTTCATGAATTCGTCAACGTGGATGTGTTCTTACCGGGCTGTCCGCCTCCATCAGATGCAATTTTCTTTATTGCAAATGAGCTTCTGGAGGGACGCATCCCCGATCTTACAGGCAGAATCCGTTTTGGAGCATAATTATACCCCGGAGGCGCTTTCATGGCACTGAGAATTGTCATAGATCCTATCACACGAATTGAAGGTCACGGAAAGATCACTATACACCTTGATGAAGCAGGCAATGTGTACGATGCCCAGTTCCATGTCACCCAATTCAGGGGGTTTGAAAAATTTTGTGAGGGGCGACCCTACACTGAAATGCCTTCTTTAGTGGAAAGAATATGCGGTATCTGTCCGATCAGCCACTCAATTGCTTCAGCCAAAGCCTGCGACGAGATTCTC
>CAINUH010000010.1 GCA_903853735.1 uncultured Desulfomonile sp.
TCATGCCCGTCCTCCTTAACCCGCGAAACCTTGACGAGCCCCGATAGGATGATGGGTATGGCTGTCACAATTTGACCGACGTCGAGAATCGCCTCCCCGGCCTTCACGCGCACCTGTTTGGCCCGGCCAGTCAGTTCTGTCAGGAGCTTCGGTTCAAACAGGTCTTTAAAATGATCGTTAATCTCCAAATCACCACCCAAAATGCGCTTAATTACGGAGTGACAACATGCTTTCCCCATTTGATTTTACCCCAAATTCTTTCATGGAAAAAATACGCGATGGTTGTATAAACTGTACTGAGCTGGTAATTACCTGACAGTTGCCTCCTTGGGACTTGGTTGGTTCAGGCGGCTATTTCGGTGTTCACCTCCTGTTCACTGACTGGCTTTAAGATACCTCCTACAAAGACTTCATAGGGCGTTCTTCCTTCCATATTCCGGCCCTGATGAGGCCGCTTGTAGTTGTAGCGCTGGAGATAGTCGTCCAAATCTCCCTGCATCTGCTCCACGCCCTCATACCAGGTCTTACGACCTTCGATGCGGAAGTGCTCGTCCAGCAAGGTTCGATGCATCCTCTCCACAATGCCATTGCTCTGGGGCCGCCGCACACGAGTAGTCCGGTGCTCGATTCCCTCCAGTTGCAAGAACAGTTCGTAAGGATGCCGATCAGGCCGTCCGCAAAACTCCCGGCCATTGTCGCTCAGGATGGTTTCCACCCGTGCATCGTGAGACTCAAAGAACGGAAGCACGTCGGTGTTCAGCACATGCACGGCCGTCACCGGCATCTTGCTGGTGTAAAGTCTTCCAAAGGCATACCGGGAATGGCAATCTATGACCGTCTGCAAGTAAACCCGGCCCACACCCTTCAAGGCACCGACCATGAAGGTATCCACTGCCACCAAAGCCCCTGTATGCGGGGCTTCAATGTGCCTTTCCCGGAATTCGGGACTGAATCGCTCCAAAAGCTTCACTTGCTCGGGACTCAACTCGAAGGATTGCTCCTGCTGGGTTTTCTCAAGTCGTAGAAGCCGCTCATGCTTGGTCAAAAGGTTGTGGCGACTCCAAACGCCTCGCACCGCACCAGAGCCTACCGTAATGCCCCGCAACTGAAGTTCCTGAGCGGCCCGTACCGGACCCAGTGTCGGGAACTCCAAGCTGTACTTCAAAACCGCTTCCTCGATTTCCGGACTCAACCGATTGGGGTGCGGCGATTTGGCTCCGGCGAGCCTGTCCACAAGTCCCTCAGCCCCGAAGGTCTGGAAATTCCTGCGAATCTCGTAAAACTGCTGCCGGGAGTATCCCATCATCTTGCAAGCTTTGGAAACATTGCCCATTTCCTGGGCCAGATCCAGTAGACTGAGCTTGCGACGTGCTATTTTCTTGTCTGTGGTCATGGGGTCTTTCCTTAAGGTTAAAGAGTTGTCGGCAAAACAAATCTAAAGCCCCTCGGAAGCACCATGGCCGCACATACTCGTGCGACCAAAACTGTCAGGTAATTACCATCTCAACACAAATCATCAAAACCACCAATGGTGGAATCA
>CAINUH010000011.1 GCA_903853735.1 uncultured Desulfomonile sp.
GCTGGGTCATGGCATCCTCCTGACTTTTTGAAATTGTAATTCTTCAGGTAGTATGCCATGACTCGCTTCTAAACCGTATTCTCATTGTTGGTTGCGCCCGCACAGGGCATGGATGTTCAGTAATGTGCTAACGTGATATTCTTTAGCTCAGCACTGGGGGCGCACGTAACAGCCTTCGGAAGAAACCGGAAGATGACTTTCGGTGTCCTGTCCGATCAGGGATAATCTCAAGACCCAAAACGTTTGATGAATGGTTCAGCCCGGGAGGAAACATGACCGGCGCCGACTTGCGCGAGAAGTTTCTCAAGTATTTTGAAGACATGTCCCACACCAGGGTGCCGAGTTCGTCGTTAATCCCGACCGGAGATGCCACTCTTCTATTCACGAACGCCGGCATGGTACAATTCAAGAACGTGTTTACCGGATCGGAAAAGCTTCCCTACTTGCGGGCAGCCACCGCTCAGAAATGCCTGAGAGTGAGCGGCAAGCACAATGACCTTGAGAATGTGGGGCATACTACACGGCATCACACATTTTTTGAGATGCTGGGAAACTTTTCGTTCGGTGATTACTTCAAGGACGACGCAATTGCCTTCGGCTGGGAGTTCCTTACCGAAGTTGTGGGTCTGCCGCGGGGGAGACTCCATGTTTCCATTTACCGGGACGATGACGAGGCATTCGAGATATGGAGAAAAGTCCTGGGCACCAATGGAAATCCCATAATCCGTCTGGGAGAGAAGGACAATTTTTGGAGCATGGGTGACACAGGGCCTTGCGGGCCCTGTTCGGAGATTCATATCGATCAAGGCGAACGATTCGGGTGTGGCGGTTCCAATTGTGGTCCAGGGTGTGATTGCGACAGATTTCTTGAACTCTGGAATCTCGTTTTCATGCAGTTTAACCGGGACGCGGGCGGCACGATAACCCCTTTGCCAAGGCCGTCCATTGATACCGGGCTGGGGCTGGAACGGCTGGCCGCAGTGGTTCAGGGGGTAGACAGCAATTGGGATTCTGATCTTTTTCGACCCATCATTAGCCGGGTGGAACATCTGTCAGGCAAGGAATGCCGTGGAAAAGATCGTAGTTCAGTCGCAATAAGGGTGATAGCCGACCACAGTCGAGCAGCGGCGTTCTTGATTGCGGACGGCATTCTACCTTCCAACGAGGGAAGGGGGTATGTTCTTCGACGCATCCTGAGGAGGGCAATTCGTTACGGCAAGTTCATCGGGCTCAATGAGCCGTTCCTGTTCGATTCTGCCGGTGTAGTGGTCCGGTATATGGCGGCTTCGTACCCGGAATTGGCCACGCACAAGGTCCTCGTGGAGAAGGTTGTACGTAGCGAGGAGGAACGTTTTCTGGACACTCTCGCGCGGGGCTTGGTTCTTTTCGAGGAGGAAGCGGAGCGGCTTCGGGGTTGTGGCGACAAGATCATTCCCGGCGAAGTGGTTTTCAGACTTTACGACACCTATGGTTTTCCTCCCGACCTTACGGCCGATTTGGCTAAAGAATCGGATTTGCTGGTAGATCAGGAAGGTTTCGATCGAGAAATGTCACGCCAAAGACTCATGGCCAGAGAATCATGGGAGGGCATGCAGGGATCGGAAGCGGAAGCCCTGAGACGAATTATCGGTGAGGATGTGAGCACCGATTTTACAGGCTATGAAACCACTGAAGACTTTGGCGTGGTGAGAGTAATACTGAGAGACGGGGTGCGTACTCTGGAGGCACAAGCAGGGCAGAGGATAGATCTAATTACAGACAGATCCCCTTTCTACGGTGAATCCGGTGGACAGGTGGGCGACCGCGGTATCATGAGCAGCAACGGAAATGAAATCGAAATTGAAGAAACTGTCAAGCCCATGCCGAATCTGACTCTACACCGTGGCCACGTTAAGGCAGGCTCGTTCAAAGTAGGAGACCGGGTTAATCTGAAGGTGCAAAGAGACCCGCGTCTATCAACCATGGCCAACCATTCTGCCACGCATCTCCTCCAATGGGCGCTGAGACAAGTGCTCGGAGATCATGTCAATCAAAGCGGGTCGCTCGTAGAACCAAAGCGGCTACGTTTCGATTTCACTCATTTCTCGCCTATCTCTCAGGATGAATTGGCCGGCGTTGAAGACCTGGTAAACGAGAAAATCCGAGAGAACTATGAGGTGATTTGCCGTATCATGTCTCTGCAGGAAGCCAAGTCGCAGGGGGCCACGGCCCTTTTCGGGGAAAAATACGGGGACACGGTACGGATGGTATCAATAGGGGATTTCAGCAAGGAACTTTGCGGTGGGACTCATGCCAAACGAACCGGAGATTTGGGAGTCTTTAAGATATTGACCGAGGGCGGGATCGCCGCGGGGATTCGCAGGATCGAGGCGGTTACGGGGAGACCTGCCTTGGAATACGTCAGATCAATGGAAGAGGAGTTGAGAGGACTTTCCGAAAGGCTTCGCGGCTCCCGAGGAGAATTGCTTCGCAAGGTGGACAAGTTACTCGAAGACAAGAAGGCGAAAGAAAGAGACCTTGAGTCGCTTAAGCTCAAACTGGCTACAGGAGCGACAACTGACATTCTCGATGGTGTCAGAGAAATTAACGGGGTGCGCGTACTGGCCCGGTTGATCGATGGTGTGTCATCCCCGAAGGATCTTAGAGAATATGCGGACAGGGTGCGAGACCGATTGGGATCAGGGATTGCTCTCTTGGCGGCAAATGCAGATGGAAAGGCTCTCATGATAGCGGTGGTCACCCGAGACCTTACAGGGCGATTTCATGCCGGCAACATAGTGAAGAAGGCTGCAACCATGATTGGAGGTTCAGGAGGCGGTAGGCCGGATATGGCCCAAGCAGGAGGGACCGACTTAGCAGGACTGGATCTGGCCCTAAAATCCGTGGAAGATCTTATCAATTGATGAGCAGTGTCCCAAATTGGGCAGGCCCCAATGTTCACTTGCTTCGTGATTGTGGGCTTCCCTGTCAGGGATCGTTTCGCAAGAAAAGGAGGCCGGCGGATGAACATAAACGAGAGCAACGAAGTTTACGGAAGGATTACCAGGGTCATTAATGAATTAAGAATGGCCAGGCAATCTGTGACGATTTTCAAAGTAGTTGAGTTAACCGGGATAGATCAGTTCGTCGTGTTTCAATATTTTTATGATAAAGGCCTGTTGCGAGGCAAGTAGATCTTGCGTGTTTTTTTACAGGCCATGCCTTTTAGGTCCATGAAGAACGAATCGAAACCTTGGAACAGCTTCAAGACGTTTCTGCAAAGATTGATCGTGCCGTTGTGTGTCCTATGTCTTGCAGCGGCCGGTTGTGGAGATCGAAAGAAAGAGATCAAGAAGCAGAATTCGCTCATACCGGTCGAGACGGCGCTGGTGGTTCAAAAAGACTCACCTGTATTCGTTGAGGCGATCGGAAACGTCGTGGCGTACAACACCGTGGACGTGAAATCCCGCGTCACCGGAGAACTCATCAAAACATTCTTCAAGGCCGGGGACCAGTTGATTACCGGGCAGAAACTTTTCACCATTGATCCAGCCCCATTCGAAGCAAAAGTCAAAGAAATCGAAGCAAAACTTAAACAGTCCCAAGTGTTGTACGAACAGGCTAAGAGAGAGTCCCAGCGGTTCCTGGGTCTCTACGCTGAAAAAGCCGTCAGCCAGGAGCAGCTTGAAACAAAAGAAGTGGACATGAACTCCAAGCTCCATCAGGTAGAACTGAACCAGGCCGAACTCGAGAACGCCAGGCTCAACCTGGGGTATTGCTTCATCAATTCACCGCTGGACGGTGAATCGGGCGAGAGACACATAGACGATTTCAACATCGTGATAGCCAACCAAGACAAGCTGGTCACCATCAAACAGATACAACCCATCAAAGTAAGGTTCTCTGTTCCCGGAAAATTTCTGGATCAGATAATGAAATATAACTCCAATGGTCCACTTGCCGTGGAAACATTCATTCTTGGAAGCGATAAGCCTGAGACCGGCTCGTTGACGCTGATAGACAACTACATCAACCCCAAAACCGGAATGATCATGCTGGAAGGAACCTTCTCCAACCCTGCATCCAGACTCTGGCCTGGACAGTTCGTGGAAGTTCGTTTGAAGCTTACCGTCACTCGTGACGCGTTACTCGTCCCACAGATGGCCGTCAATGACGGACCTCAAGGCCAGTACGTATGGGCGGTAAATGAGGACCAGACGGTGGCCATGCGGCCGATCAAGGCCGACCGCAGGGACGGAAACATGCAGGTAGTGTCGGAAGGTCTCAAAGCAAATGAAAGAGTGGTCACCGATGGACAGCTCATGCTGCATCCCGGGGCGCAGATTGTGACACGGGAACAACTGCAAAAGATGAAACAAGCGGCACGTCCTGAGAAAACCGGCGGGAACGGCAGCCCGAAAAAGGGCGAAAGCCGAGATTAATAAGCATGAATCTCACGGAATTGTTCATCCGACGTCCCGTGATGACAACCACAATCATGGCGGCCATGATTTTTTTTGGCGCCATCGGGTACATGAACCTGCCGGTTTCCGCGTTGCCCCAGGTGGATTTTCCTACGATATCCGTTTCCGCCTCGTTACCGGGAGCCGACCCGGAAACCGTGGCCTCAAGCGTGGCCACACCCCTGGAAAAGCAGTTCTCGTCCATCGAGGGCTTGAGAACAATGAACTCAACCAGCTCCCAGGGCAAGACTACCGTCAATCTTCAGTTCGACCTTTCCCGAAAGATAGATGCCGCAGCCATGGACGTGCAGGCTGCCATTACCAAGGCAAGCGGTGTTCTTCCCCCCAATATGCCCAACCCTCCCACCTTTACAAAGACGAACCCGGCGGAGAGGCCGATTTATTACATGGTCATGTACTCTGATGCGATGCCCATGCACAAGGTCAACGACTACGCGGAGACATTCGTTTCCAACGCCCTATCCATGATTCCGGGCGTGGCTCAGGTGATCAATTACAGCCAGCAGAAGTTCACGGTACGGGTTTACATTAACCCGGATCTCCTGGCAGCCAAGCAAATTGGCATTAACGAGGTAAAAAACGCTATCACCTCGCAGAATGTGAACCTGCCTCTTGGAACTTTGGACGGGAAACACGAAACCAGAACGCTCAAAGCTTCCGGACAGCTCATGGACGCAAGGGCATACGAGCCGATTATTGTATCTTATGTTGAGGGTCAGCCAGTCAGATTGGACGAGATTTCCACGGTAGAAAACAGCGTCTATGCCGACAAAGTTGCGTGTTACTACAACGGGAAAAGATGCGTGGGTCTGGCTGTTCAGCGGCAGCCCGGATCAAATACGATCAGTATCGTGAACGAGATCGAGAAGATGATGCCCACGATTCGGGCCTCTTTACCGCCCACCGTGGAACTGGAAGTGATCTACGACATGTCGCAATCAATTCGCGCGTCCGTAGACGACGTTAAGCTCACTCTTGTCCTGGCCATCATCCTTGTAATCATTGTGATTTTTATCTTTCTACGGAATGTGCAGGCTACCTTCATAGCAAGCATGGCCATTCCGTTGTCCATCGTGTTTACCTTTGCCATGATGCACGTCTTCGGTTTTTCACTGGACAACCTTTCGCTTATGGCTCTGGTATTATGCGTCGGTTTCGTCGTGGATGATGCGATCGTCGTGCTTGAGAACGTTGTCAGGCATCTGGAGATGGGCAAGAAGCCGTTCCAAGCTGCGGTGGACGGAACAAGACAAATCGTTTTTACGATCATCTCAATGACATCCAGTCTGGCCATAGTCTTTGTTCCCATCATGTTCATGGCGGGAATCTACGGCCGCGTTCTGAACGAGTTTGCAGTAACCATAACCTGCGCGATCATTGTATCAGGCGTTGTAGCGTTAATGGTAACCCCTATGTTGAGCAGTCGCCTGTTGCGTCCGCAAAGCAGGTTGGCCGCGTCGGATCCAGTGTTCGGGACCATGTTGAGATTCTATCGGTGGTCTCTCTCTCTTGCCGTGCATCACCGCATTGTGACCATTCTCATCTCTGTCGCTGTACTGGCGGCCAGTGTCTTTCTGTTCGTCCGACTGCCAAAAGGATTTGTGCCGCCTGTCGACATGAACTACCTCATCGGTTTCTGTATAAGCGAGCAGGGAGTTTCGCCCGATGCCATGGAAGGGAAACTGAACGAACTCGGTCCACGGGTTCGCGACAATTCCAACGTGAAATCTGTTCTGAATGTTGCCGGTCATCCCCAGCGAAATCAGGGATTCACAATCGCCTTTCTCAAAGAGAGACCACCCCGCAAGGTGTCCGCGGAGCGGGTGATGGCTGAACTGCTTCCTGTGGTAAACTCTGTTCCTGGGCTCCTCACCTTCTATTCGGTCCCGCCCCTCATAGAGATCAGCACCGAGGTTTCGGCGAGCCCGTATCTCTTTATTCTGCAATCTGCCGATACGAGGACCCTGTTCAAGAATGCGGAGAAATTTACGTATGCCATGTACGGCGTTCCGGAGGTTGCGGCGGTCAATTCTAATCTTTACATCAAGAACCCGGAAGCTTTTATCAATATCCATAGAGACAAGGCCAGTTCGCTCGGAATAACCGCGGAAGAGGTTGAGCAGGCGTCGTTCTCTTCGTACGGGTCACGTGAAATCTCCAACATCTATGGAACCACGGACACGTACAAGGTGATTCTGCAGGTTGAGAAGGATTTCCAGCGTTATCCGGATCAACTCTCATCGCTGTATCTGAAAAACAGGAATGGTGAAATGGTTCGTCTGGATGCGGTTGCGGACGTGGTCCCCCGTGTAGGTCCGCTGACCGTTAACCATTACGGGCAGTTTCCATCTGTGACCATATCGTTCAACACTGCTGTGGGATACTCTCTCGGACAAGCCACAGACGCTCTGCGAGATTTGGCCAAGCAGATGTTGCCCGATTCAATACGGTACAAATTTGGAGGTACTGCCGAGGCTTTTGAGGGTTCCGTCCGAAGCCTCACGATCCTTCTTATTGTAGCTATAGCAATAATTTACATGATTCTTGCCTGTTTGTATGAGAGTTTCCTGCACCCGCTGACCATCATCGCGGGATTGCCTTCGGCCGCCTTCGGGGGACTGGTAACTCTGTGGATATTTGGCTTCGAGTTGGATCTGTATGGGTTTGTGGGTTTGTTCATGTTGATCGGCATAGTGAAAAAGAATGCCATTATGGTGGTGGACTTCGCCCGGGAGGCGGAAATCGCAGGGAAATCGCCTCTGGAAGCGGCCATAGAGGGTTCCGTGGTCCGTTTTCGACCGATCATGATGACAACCATAGCGGCCATAGCGGGCATGGTCCCGATTGCCGTCGGTTTCGGTTCAGGCGGAGAATCCAGGCAGCCTCTAGGACTTGCTGTGGTCGGCGGCTTGATGCTGTCACAGGTTGTCACCTTGTATTTGACGCCGGTTGTCTACTCGTACCTGGGCGGTATCCAGCAACGACTGAACAATCGAGGTGCCAAAGGACGAGAAATCCGTGGCTTGCCTTAGTAGCCGTGGTCAAGTCTTGAAATATAGGCGAGTCCCAGGTATTTTGAGTTTATGACCAGACCGTTGAGACTTGAATAGCCTGGAGCCGTGAATCATGTCACGGCTCGACGCAATGAGCGAGAGAAGCTAATATTTCAAGACCTGACCCCCGTGCGTGCTCGAGCGTCAGGTACAGGGCATCGGCTTCACGATCAATTTTTCAGTCTCATAACGCACCCCCCCTCGGTCTGGACAATGAGGTACACATCAGTGACCGTCCGGACGGTTCCAGGTAAGTTGACTTACTTAACCAATCATGGTTTCTTGCAGAAATGTCCATCCTGTTCGTCATTCTTGCTGCGTCGACAAAAATATTTTTCGAAGCCGCATTCTATATCCTCCTCGGGTTCGTCGTCGCAGCAATCCTCCGTGCTTATTTCAGTGCGGAGACTGTGGTCCGCTATTTTTCTCGGGGCAGATTCAAGTCGGTACTCTACGCATCTCTTCTAGGGATTCCCATTCCGCTCTGATCCTGCGGCGTTGTGCCCGCAGTTGCGGGCCTGAAAAAACAAGGGGCAAACAACGGTGCATCTTTGTCTTTCCTAATCTCGACCCCTGAGACCGGTGTGGACTCCATAGCTCTCACTTACTCGCTCCTCGGACCTCTGATGGCTCTTATCAGGCCGATTGCGGCATTTTTTACCGCCATGGCGGCTGGGATTGTTGAAAATGTCTTCGGTGAGCCCTCCGGACAGGGGATCAGGCAGGAGACGCAGCAGCCGGTTTCTCATAACCGATGCTGTGGCAACACGGACCGCGGTGTAGAAGACAATGAATCGCAGTCAGGCTTCCGAGCAAGGCTGTTGGATGGTATGCGTTTTGCCTTCGACGACCTGATGTCCGATCTTACCGTTTGGTTCATTTTGGGGATTTTACTGGCAGGAGCGATAACGGCTCTTATCCCGGACTCTTTCTTTAGCACTACACTCCGGCCCGGCCTCCCGTCTTATTTAGCAATGATTGTGGTAAGTCTGCCTATGTACGTGTGCGCAACCATGTCTACCCCCATCGCTGCAGCACTTATCGCAAAGGGTATGAGTCCGGGCACTGCTCTGGTATTACTCTTGGCCGGCCCAGCTACCAACATGGCCACAATTACGATCGTTGCCGGTATGCTGGGAAAGCGCTCGCTTTTCATTTACCTCGCTTCGATAGTGGTGTGCACACTGGTATTCGCCTTCGGAACAGATGCACTATTCGGCGGCATGGGTATGTCCGCATATACTTCCGAGATGTTAGAGGCGTCCGAGTTATTGCCGCGGTGGGTCGAATTGGGATCAGCGTTGGTGCTCGCTGCCTTGATAATGACAGTGCTGGTAAGAAAAGGTCCCGTCAATCTTATGAAAAGGGCATTTTCATCGATGCAGAAGGACCACGGCCCCTCCCCTGATTTCGTGGCAGACGCTCAACCCAAACCAGGCGGCACCTGATGCCAAAAAAAATAGCTCCCAGTGTGGCAGTGACATAAAAACATCCCTCCCCGTTTACGTCTCATCGTAGTCGCGATCTGTTCCTATGAAAGTCGGCTCAGGATTTATTTCTTCTTCCGGGGCAGGACCGTTTTCAGGTAGTCGTCCGTGCTTACAAAGACTGGGTCGGCATGATTCTGCTGCCTCATCAGAGGTATGATCTTGGTCCTCACACCCATTCCTCTGGCGTCCACATACCCATAGTCTCGGAGCACTTCGACCATCAAAGGATTTCGCGGGGAACGCTGACCTGCAATCATTTTTTCTACCGTCATTTCGTTTGGTAGAGGGCCGGGACTGATAATTTCCAGCCTATCCGAATAGGAGCAGATTTCCACGTCAACGAATCTGGTCCAGTCGCGGTGAGCCATAGCGTTCACACATGTTTCTCGAACGGCATCCCAGGGGTACAGCCATTGTCGAGACCGACGCATGTGACCATCAACAAAATCTGGTTCCCTCATGACGAAAGGTCGAATCACGTCGGCAAGCCGTTCTATGAGCCCGAAATCTATCAGTGAACGCCGGTGGGCCTCGTTGAGTACCCATCTTCCGACAAGTGGTCCATCGAGCACTTCGTCTATTTCTGCACGGTAAGTCTTGTCCGTTCCCTCGAAGGCCATCACTCTGATGCCTGCCTGGCGGAGAAATTTGCGCGGAGATATCCCGAAAAGGACCAGACCCGCTATGGTGCAAACCGCCATAGATTCAGGGATTTCCACCATGAAGCCAAGACCTATGAGACGCTTCGTCCAAGCCTCATCCGAGTCCGGTATCTCCGGATCCTTCACGACGTTTTTCAGGTAGTCGTTCAGCCTGGCAAGGTCGAGTGATTTCAGGAAAGTCCCTGCAACCGGCAGCAATTCGGTGTGTAGAATAATACCCCCACTGGCAAAGAGTCTGGACTGCTGTTCCCGTGTAGCCAGTCGGGATGTGCTGCCCACTCGGACATAGATGTCTTCTCGTCCCTTCCGCCTTAGCACATAAGGTTTTGCCGTTCCCTGAGGAAAGGAAACAACTGCCACCCTCTTGGCGTCATCCATCTGCACTTCTTCGTAAAAAGGGAGAATCATGGGATGCACTTTAGTAGCAAACACGGCATCCATAACCCATTCTTCGAGATCCGGACGCTGGATACCTGTTACGGTTCCGTCGTCTTCTATTCCTAGAAGAATCATTCCACCCCGGAGATTCGCCATGGCCACAACTTCCTTGGCTAACTGCTCAGGACGGCAGTCATCCCTCTTGAACTCTACTCCCGAATTCTCACCGTTTGATATGATTTCCAACAGTTTCGCCCGAAGCATGGCATACCTCTTTCAGAACACTAAGAAGAGCCTCTACGCTACATTAGGTTTTCAATCATAACAAATACCAAAATTGATGTCCGATTTTTCCCACTGCATACCACGTGGCCGGGTATCGTCAAAGAACGTTGGCACTGGCAAGAGGTTGAATTGATATTCATTGACCTTTGAGTTCGTACTCACGATCCCAAAATACCAATCGAGAATCGCAGAATTCAAAAGCGCCAAGAGAAGATCAACCCCGTAGATGCACCGCTTGAGGTCGTGCCGTTTGAGGAGATTCACATCGGATAGGCGGGCGGCATCTATGGTGATGCCCATGTCCTCCATTTCTTTCATGACCTCCTGGCGCATCTTCGCAAAATAGACTGAGACTGGATTCCACGGGAAAGCGTTGAGAAAATCCAGCGCCTTGTCAGTAATGAAGTCCACGGCTTCAACCAGGAAGTGGCCGGAACCCATTGCGGGGTCCAATACCTTCACGTCGAACGGTTCATCAACCAATTCTTGACCGATTAGATCGGCCTTGCTGTCCGGTTCCGGTTTCAAGCCGGATTTGACAAAAGCCTTTTGCCTGTCAAAAAAAGCTTTCCTGTCGGTCTGAGCTTTTCTAAGTTTTAGTCGGAGTGCCTCAAATTTTTCTTTCAAGACAGGCCCAATGGTGTTTTCCACAATGTATTTGACGATATGGTCCGGGGTCTACTATGAGCCGGATGCCCTACGCTCACGCTTATCGTTTTCCAGATAGACTGTTCTCTTTACTGCAGCGCCGACTATCCTGAATCTTGAACCTGTGCGCACACCGCTGAGAAGGCTAAAATTGTTGGATTCCATTTCCTTCAAGAATTGGTTTTCGTCAAAACGGTCTTCTCTGGGATGCCGAAGCATACGTTTAAGAACCGGATTTGCATAGAGTGGAGGGTAGATTTCTTCAAAATAAAAAATCCCTCCTTCCCGCGTAACCCGGCTGACCTCTCGGATACAGCGTTTCCAATCCACCACGTGGTGAATGATACCAAAATTTACTACTGCGTCGAATGATGAATCGCAGAAAGGGAGGTCCTGGGCGTCGCCAACAAAAAAGGCCATATTCTGCTCGAACCCTCTCCTCGCATTACATACCGCTCGCTGCACGAGTGTCTCATCCAGGTCGAACGCAAAAACATTCCGGAAACCCATCCGTTCCGTGAGGAGCTTGGCACCTCTACCCAGTCCGCACCCTATTTCAAGGGCCTTGTCTATCCTGCTATCCCCACCCGGAAGCCGAAGCCACTTCTGGATATCTCCCTTTTGTGAGAGTACTCGGAATGGGCTGTATATCCAAACCCGTTCCGGCCAGTTCATGAGCATTTGTTGTTTCTTATGGCTAGGATTGGTCAGTGTCTTTTCGTCCTGAGATAGTATACCGGCAGGTACGCAGACTCGACCGGTTCAGATCGGGACGCAAATGGATATAACTATGAGCGCAAGGAAACTCACGGGCATATAACTAGCCTTATTGAACAGTGATGCTGCCGCGGGCGGCGCCTGATTATAGTAGACTTGACTAGCAGGACCGAGCAGGAGAAACCAGCCAAGAATCACGGCCCCAAGGGGATACTGCCGTCCGATTCCTGGCCCTGCCAACCAGTATATGGCCAATCCTCCGAATGCAGCCATAGAAACAGCAGCCAACAACCGAAAAACAGACTCCGGTATGCCCTTTACCGTAGAAGTGGTCCTGGCGGCAACACGCAAATCCTCATCCATGTCAACGATATCGTTGGCAATATTCTGCCCGCCTACTTCCCAGGCAGCCAGCCACAAAAACAAGACCGCCACGAAACCAAAAGCGGGGTTAGGGTCCACCGCATATACTCCGGCAAGCCCCCCCGTGGCTTTCACTATCGCGGACGGTATGATCTTTAGATGGGAAACCCGAAGAAGCAGGCAATAAATTACTTCACATGCCGCTGACAGGCCGAAAAGCACCATACAGAACGGATTGAGCCACCACGCTCCGACAAAGGCCACCAATCCCCAGAGAAGACACCACGTCAGACCGCTATTGAACGGAAGCATCCCTTGTGCCACCGGGTGGCGAACCAGTATTTCATCCACATGAAAAAGACCTTTGGAACTCTCCCTGAGTGAAAGTCTTTCCTTATCAACGCGGTGGTCCATGAGATCGTTCAGGGCGTAGACTGCGTTATATCCGGCAAATGCGGTTACCAACCCGACCACAATGATTGAAGCGGAAGGAAAATAGCCAAGCCATAGCAATGCTGCCATAGCAGGTGTGGCAAGGTCCAGGAGCCCATGAGGAGATCTTGAAAGACCAAAGAACAATTTCCAATCCACAGAAGCCCGGAAATTAGATGAAGTTTGTGAAGAAGTTGTCTGATTCATATTTGCGTCCGAGGAGGATCGATGACACGGTTAATCAAAGTCTCACCCCTACTCGTACGGGAAAGCAAGCTTTCCCCCCAAGAAGCCGACAAAACTCACTATTGCGCCCAGTGCCAGAAGGGCCAACACGTATGACGCCGACACAAGGTCTGTTCCCTGACGGGAAAGGGGATCGCTTATAATGTGAACTCCAACGATGCAACAAGCCGATCCTAGAACCAGGACACTCCAGGCGAGTCGTCGCTTTGTACGGATCATCGTGGAGTCAACGGCGTCATAATTGACCCACCAGGTGAAATAACCCGTCAACAGTGCTACAGGGACGGAAAGAACCCCCGTGACGAGCAGGCAAAAAGCCGCCCACTCAGTTCTGGCAGAACCGGTAATGATGGCTCCAATTTCCATGAAAGGCGCCGCCAGGAGAAACGCCAGCGGAAAGTGTATGACGGCTGGGTGTGGATGCCTCCGAAAAAACGGGTACCTGTCCAAAAAAGTTACAACTGTCCTTCTGTATCCTGTGTGAACCTGCCCAACAATACCTTGATACAGGCCGACGACCTCGAAGCGTGATACTATGTCCGCCCCATGTGGAGCGGATCTAATGTCCTTGCTCAAATCCATCCCCGCGTGGTGCCGATTCATGTGAGTGCCGGAAATCCATCTCTTGCTTAATGAAAAGTCGTACACTTTGCCGTCTACCGCTACAAGTGCTTGCCGTCCTTCCTTTCCGTCTCCGGCTGAAACCTCTTGGGGACTATAAACTTTCATTAAGTGAATCGGTTCCTACTGCAGAAGAAACGGCAATTGAAAAGACTCGCCATTGCGACTAAAGAAGAGCCTGAAGTTTCCAGCAGTTTTCGCCAGCCGGCTGAGTTACATCGAAACTCTGTCCTATCGCGTAGCCATTAGTGGAATCCTTTAGAATTCGAGTAGGCTTGAGAGTAAAAAGATCGCAATTGCCATCGCAGTCATCGGCAAGAACGGTCACAATCATCTGAATACCGTTTTCCGAATAAATTGCCTGACTACCTACAAATACGAGGGGGTATCTCGAGTTACCCGACCTCTCTCCCTTCTCCAGTTTCTCGGCTGTCTTGGCGGGGTTGGCGCACGTTTCAGGCAAACGGTCCGAGCAACTTCTGCATCCGGTCATAGTGATCTCCTGTCACAAAATTTCCCTGGTCACAACATTGTCCAAATTAAGGTCTTGTGAGCTGTCTGTCAAGTTAGCGTTTCGGAGTATCGGGTGACACGAATGCATGAATCTCTGGGGCCGATCACTCCAAAAAGCGCATACAGATCCCTCTCTTCGCTGCAATTACTCAGGTCTTGGCAGTAATAATTTTGATATCTTCTATAGTTCCGTCTTCGAACTCAGTGAGGATAGCCTTGGTAATTTGATGTTCCATCGCCTCATTTTTGAGAGCCCTGTCCAGGTCGGTTTGTCCGTCGGTCTGGCTTACATAAAATTTCGGCGCGTCCAGGGACGTTTGGCCGGCCAATGTCAGAACCTTGATGGCAGCTTCTCCAAAGAATTCTTCGAAGATACTCCTTAGCTCGTTCTTATTGAGCAGGCGACTCTCGAACTCCTGTTTGTAAAACGCTTTGTTGAATCCTATCTCAACTTGTGTGGGTCCAAATGAGATGAGGCTACCGTGATCCATCATGGACAAGAGGAAAGGGTCCAATCCTGACCTGTTGACCCGTTCCTTGAGATCGGTCCAAACCTCGTCAGGGGTGCCTACAGGCACTGGCGTCACTTTGGTGATGGTGAAACGTTCTGTGGGCGGCTCTGCTGTTCGAATGGGTTTTGCGCCGGCCGGACCGGTCTGAGTCACTTGATCAACCGTGCCACGGGCAGCCTGTGCCCCGACTACCCGTACCTCTTCGCCCGCAAAGGTGCCCCCGGGTAATTTTCGAGTGACGGCCGGCTTGGCAGAGTCAATACGTCTGATTAATTCCGAAAGATAAACGATGTCCGGAGCGTGTATCATTCGCAACACAGCCACTTCAAGAGCGATCCATGGCGCACTGGATCGTCTCACATCTGCTTCGCTACGAAGCAGCGTCGAAAAAATGTTTTGGAGATGTTCCGGGGAACTCAGTCCTGCCACCTCTTCCATCTCACTCAAATCTGCCTGTGCCGCGTCGATCATGCCCTCGACCAGGGACTCGGCCGCGACCGTTCTTATAACGACCAGGTTTCGCACGTATTGGATCAGGTCGAGGACAAACTGTTGAGGGTCATAGCCCTGTTGAAAGAGTAGA
>CAINUH010000012.1 GCA_903853735.1 uncultured Desulfomonile sp.
ATAGAATACCTGAATTATAGAACTGGTCTTTGAACCAAAAGAGCCCTAGGGTTCCCGCTGATAGCCCTGAAAGGAAGACACAATGAACGGCGCAAACGAACACAGGGAAATCCAGCCCGAAAAGAGACCACAAATAGGCATATTGAGAATCGTTCTCTTGGGAGTTATCGCGACAACGCTATTGGGCTCGTTGATTCTGTTACCGGTTAAAGCATACGTGGCGACCGGTCTCCAATGGGCCCATGGACTTGGTTTTTGGGGACCCTTGTTTGTAGCGGCTTTTTACGTCCTGGCAGCCGTCCTGTTTTTGCCTGGTTCGGTAATCACACTCGGCGCAGGTTTCCTGTTCGGGGGCCCAATTGGTTTTATCACGGTTTTGGTTGGCGCAAACCTTGGAGCGTGGGCTGCGTTTCTCGTGGGTCGAAGCATTGCCAGAAATTGGGTCGAACAAAAAGTAAAAGGGAATCCAAAATTCCTGGCTATAGACCGAGCGTTGGGAAGAGAGGGATTTAAAATTGTATTGCTGCTGAGATTGAGCCCCGTGTTCCCGTTCGACCTCCTGAACTATGCCCTTGGTATTACTAAAGTCTCATTCAGAAATTTTGTTCTAGCCTCGGCAATAGGTATGGTTCCGGGCACTCTCATGTATGTCTATTTCGGCTCAGCAGCGAGATCTCTTACGGACGTAGCTACCGGCAAGGTTGAGGGTGGATTAGCCGGACAGGCGTTCTTTTGGGTTGGGCTAATAATGACCATCGTTGTAGCGTTGTTTGTAACCAGACTGGCTCGCAAGAGCCTGAAGGAAGCAGAGGCGTCGGCAGTCACTGACTCTAGAAAGTCCCCAGCGCTGAATCCACTTCTTTCGGACAAGAAAATTGATGTCCTTCCTGATGACGAACACAACCGAGAACTGGTATCTAATGTTCGCCCTACAAGCTGGGTTAATCCTCAAGCCGCAGATCGCTACAACCTGGTAGTCATTGGAGCGGGCACCGCAGGGCTCGTAACGGCGGCAGGCGCTGCCGGCCTCGGCGCAAGAGTAGCCCTTGTGGAGCGCAACCTTTTAGGAGGGGATTGTCTGAATTACGGTTGTGTGCCTTCCAAGGCCCTCATTCGGTCATCCAGAGCGTACGCTGAGATCCGAGACTCCCATAATTACGGAATTGAGGTGGACTCAGAGGTAAACATCAATTTTTCGTCGGTGATGGAACGCATGAGAAGACTCCGGGCCAAGATCAGCCATCATGATTCTGCGCAGCGTTTCAAAGAACTGGGAGTGGACGTTTTCCTGGGACATGCTCGATTCACCAGCTCAAATGCAATAGAAGTCGATGGCAGGACCTTGCGGTTCAAGAAGGCGGTGATTGCTACCGGCGCTCGGGCTGCGCATCCTGGAATAGAGGGCCTGCCTGAGGCGGGGTTTCTCACGAACGAGACTGTGTTTTCCCTCACCAAAAGGCCTTCTCGACTTGCCGTAATAGGAGGAGGCCCCATAGGCTGCGAAATGGCGCAGGCATTCCAGAGATTGGGTAGTCAGGTGAGCCTTTTCCACAAGAATGACCACATACTCGACCGTGAGGACAGAGACGCTGCGGGAATCGTACAAAACAGGTTCAGCAAGGAAGGTGTACAACTGATACTCAACGCTAGCCTTAAAGAAGTCAAGACAACCAATGGAGAAAAGGTTATCCATTTTGAAGTGAGCGGCGTGCGGAACTCCATTGTGGTGGACGAAATTCTTGTGGGCGCCGGCCGAGCGCCGAATGTTGAGAATCTCAATCTGGAAGCCGCTGGAGTCCAATATGATACGCGCAGGGGTGTCTTTGTTGATGATTACCTACAAACCACAAACCCTTCCATTTTTGCGGCGGGTGACATTTCGATGAATTACAAGTTTACTCACATGGCAGACGCTGCTGCTCGAATCGTAATTCAGAACGCTCTATTCAAGGGTTCCAAGAAACTCAGCGCTCTCACGGCGCCGTGGTGCACCTATACCGATCCCGAGATCGCCCATGTGGGCATGTATGAGAGGGATGCGGCTAAACAAAAGATACCCGTAGATACATTCGTGAAACCTCTAGCGGAAGTGGACAGAGCGATGCTAGACGGGGAGGATCAAGGATTCGTGAAGATTCATGTGAAAAAAGGGACTGACAAGCTCCTCGGAGCGACAATCGTAGCCACTCATGCTGGTGAAATGATAAGCGAACTCACTCTGGCCATGGTGGGCAAGTTAGGATTGGGGACCATTTCCGGAGTGATCCATCCTTATCCGACTCAAGCGGAGGCGATCAAACAGGCTGCCGACGCGTACAGTCGGACCCGGCTCACCCCTTTTGTGAAGAAACTGTTTACCAAATGGTTTTCCTGGACACGCTGAGACATGACTGTAAAAGTCTATATTGTTAGGAGGAAACTCATGGAGAGTTACTACGATCCCAAAGACCTCGCGAAATTCCCTGACGTCGGCGAAGAGGCCCCAGAGTTAGCGAAGAAGTTTTTCGATTATTACGGAGCAGTGTTTGCCGAAGGGGACCTTACTGAGCGAGAGAAGGCGCTTATTGCATTGGCCGTAGCTCATGCTATCCAGTGTCCATATTGTATTGACGCTTACACTCAGACCTGTCTGGAAAAGGGAGCTAGTCTCGGTGAAATGACCGAGGCGATTCATGTAACGACGGCCATCAGAGGCGGAGCTTCGCTCGTTCATGCCACCCAGATGAGGAAAATCGCCAAGAAGCTGTCCATGTGAGCCACGGAGGCTGTCATGTCACAGAAAACCGCCCCGCTAACCACCGCTCCGGATGTGAGCGCCGAGCTTCCCCAAAGGCTCGGGATACGACCTTTTGCTCAGACATTGGTCGAGCATGGACTTGATCTCATAAGAGGAGAAACCACCACTCTTCAGATCAACCTGGGGTTGTTATGCAACCATACTTGCCGACACTGCCACCTGGAAGCTGGGCCTAGCCGCACGGAACTCATGAACCGGAAAACGGTTGACGCTGTAGTCGCCTATGCCCGACGGGAACGCTTCCAGACTATAGATATCACCGGCGGCGCTCCGGAGCTAAACCCAAACCTGGGCTATCTCATCGAAACGATAGCTCCCGAAGCCCCGAGGCTGATGCTTCGGGTGAACCTCACTGCTATAGCCCAACAGAACACCAACTACTTGCTGGATCTGTGCATGGCTAACCGAGTGGTTATTGTGGCGTCGTTTCCTTCCGTGAATTCTTCCCAAACTGACGCTCAGCGGGGAAGAGGAGTATTGGATAGAAGCGTCGCCATGCTTGCGAAATTCAATGCCTTGGGTTATGGAAAAAATGGAACTGGCCTCGAACTGAATTTGGTATCCAACCCGACGGGCGCTTTCTTGCCAGTTGCCCAGTCTCAGGCCGAGAAGAAATTCAGGAGCGATCTCGAACGAAAGTGGGGAATTTCTTTCAACAACTTGTTTACGTTCGCGAATGTGCCGTTGGGGAGGTTCCTGACATGGCTCATAGACTCCGGGAACCTCGATTCATACATGAAAAAGCTGTCTGCTGGCTTCAACCCTTGCGCTGTCGCGGGATTGATGTGTCGAACATTATTGTCCGTGAATTGGGAGGGCTATTTGTTCGATTGCGATTTCAACCTGTCGAGGGGGGTCTACCTTGCTGGTCATAAGCGACATGTATCTGAGATGGACGGGTTACCGGGACCTGGAACTCGCATACCCACTGGCAATCATTGTTATGCGTGCACAGCCGGGTCGGGATTTTCCTGAGGAGGATCGATTGTGACCCAGGTGGGTCCTTAGCAACAAGCGAAAAGGTAAGCCGATTACCTGATTGGTTTGAAACTCATGCCGGGTTCGTTGCGATTTTTCGAAACCGGACCGGCGTCAGGGCGCCAAGCCATTATATACTACAACTGAAAGGACTTTCCCAGTGCCCAGAGACATCCCTGTCGGTAACGGACGACTTCTCGTATGCTTTGACAATGAATATCGAATCCGGGACCTGTATTTTCCTCACGTAGGTCAAGAAAACCATATCAACGGCAACTATTGCAGGATCGGTATCTGGGCTGACGAGAGCTTCTCCTGGGTGGGACCAGGCTGGAAGGTTGATCTCGGATATGCTGCCGACACCTTGGTCACAAATGTGAGTCTTTACAATGAGGATTTTGGGTTGCTTATCTCGGCTCGAGATGCGGTAGATTTTCACGAGAACATCTACATCCGGGAGATCGAGATAGAGAACTTGAAACCGCAGCGTAGGGAAATCCGTATTTTCTTTTCCCACGACTTCAGTATTTACGGGAATGACATCGGGAATACGGCAGCTTACGATCCAGAGACTGGGGGAATAGTCCATTACAAAGCTGCCCGATATTTTCTTCTCAACGGCACAACAGAAACTCATCCAGGTCTTCTCGGGTTTGCGACGGGCCAGAAAAACATTCGTGGTCTTGAAGGGGCTTTTCGGGATGCCGAAGACGGCATTCTATCAGGCAACCCGATCGCTCAAGGAGCAGTGGATTCTGTGATGTGTTTCAGTCTTGAGGTTGACGGGTTTTCCAAAGGTAAAGCCCATTTCTGGCTGACCGCCGCGGAGACCTGGAACCAGGTCCGTGTCCTCGACGCGATTGTTAAGCACAAAGGGCCCGAGGCCCTCATTTCTCGAACTGCCGATTACTGGCGCTTGTGGGTAACCAAAGAGACCCCTCGTCTGGATTTGTTGCCACCCCATATAGGTAAATTGTACGTTCGAAGCCTTCTCGTCCTGCGGACTCAGATGGACTGGCAGGGAGGTATTGTTGCAGCGAATGATTCAGACATAGTCAACTTCAATCGGGACACCTATTCGTATATCTGGCCACGAGACGGGGCGCTTGTCGCCAATGCTCTGGATCAATCGGGTCACCTTATGCCCGCTCAAGCATTCTACCAGTTTGCTGCGGATGTCATAGAGAAAGAAGGGTATTTCCTACACAAGTACAACCCTGATCGCACGCTCGCCTCTTCATGGCATCCCTGGTTTAGCAACGGAGAGCCTCAACTACCCATACAGGAAGATGAAACTGCTCTCGTCTTGTGGGCGCTTTGGCGCCACTTCGTCAAGTATCGGGACATCGAGTTTATCAAGCCATTGTACAAGCCGCTCATAAAGAGCGCCGCCGATTTTATGTGCGCCTTCAGGGATGAGCGGACCGGTCTTCCTGCTCCTTCGTATGACCTGTGGGAAGAACGCCGCGGAATATGGAGCTTTACCGTTGGCGCAGTCTTCGGAGGTCTGACGTCAGCTTCCTTGTTCTGTACCGTGTTCGGGGAGAACCAACGGGCTGAAGTCTATCGCAAAGCGGCGGCTGAAATACGGGACGCGGCTTCAACTCATCTGTGGAGACAAGATCTCAATCGTTTCTGTAGAATGCTATACCGCGATCCCCAAGGCAAGCTTGAGGTTGATTCTACCGGTGATGCGAGCATCTGGGGACTCTTCGCGTTTGGTCTCTACTCTGCTGACGATCCGAAGATAGCTTCCACCATGTCAGACCTGAGGGAAAGACTATGGGTGGGAGCAGGCGTGGGCGGAATGGCTCGGTATGAGAATGATTATTATCACCAGGTGACCAAAGATGTGCCGGGTAATCCCTGGTTCATATGCACTCTGTGGTTGGCCGACTACCTTGCCGAAAGAGCAACTGACGAAAAGGAGATAGCAGAGGCTGTGGACATACTCAAATGGGTGACCGATCACGCCCTCCCGTCGGGGATTCTCGCTGAACAGGCGCATCCGTTCACAGGGGCGCCTTTATCGGTCTCACCACTCACATGGAGCCACGCCACATTCGTTGCAACGGTTCATCGCGTTCTCCGTCGTCTGGGAGCTATAAAGACCTGTCCTCAATGTGGCTCGCCCCTGACCGACCACGAAAAGAGAGAAGATTGGATCCAGCGGTTGTATTCGGAGACCTGCGACGAAATCTATGGCATGTGCAGGATCGAATGAGCTAATTCAATCATCCGCGATGACATGAGGCAAGATGGCCAACAACTCGGGGATGCGATGCTAAAAGTGTCAACGACAAGCCAAAGATAACGCAGGAATGGGGATTGCCGGTAAATTTGTCGAATGCCTCGCTAACAATCCAGTAAGTATTTAAGCCGACTTAGCTTCTATCGAATGCCCGAATACTTAGACTTGATCATTGAAGCTCTTGATTGAGCACACACTAGACTGTCCATATTGTTTGTCCTTGAAAACTCGGAGACGAAACCAAAAGCCACGCAGTGAGGCACTGTATCCAAATGAGGAATGGGAATAGCATAGCCGTTATTATTCCTGCGCTTAACGAGGAGAAATCGATTGGAAGAGTTTTAACCGCTATCCCGAAGTGGGTAGACGAAATAGTAGTCGTAGACAACGGCTCAACCGATAACACACCAACGATCGCGGCCAAGCACGGGGCACGTGTGGTCTTTGAGCCTCGACGTGGTTATGGCTCTGCTTGTCTTAAGGGTATCGCATCCCTTAGGGAACCTGACATAGTAGTGTTCATGGACGCAGATTTCAGCGACCACCCTGAAGAAGCGCACCTCCTGGTAGACCCCATAGTCGCTGGGATCGCGGACATAGTGATTGGCTCTCGCGTCTTGGGGAACCGTGAGGACGGCGCTCTAACCCCTCAAGCGATCTTCGGTAACTGGCTTTCCTGTAGGCTCATAGCACTGCTGTGGAAAACCAGATTTACAGACTTGGGGCCCTTTCGCGCCATTAGTTTCGGAGCGCTTCAACGACTTGGAATGTGTGACCCTGATTACGGCTGGACCGTAGAAATGCAGATTAAGGCAGCGAGACAAGGGCTACGTTGCATGGAAGTCCCCGTGTCGTATCGCAAACGAATAGGCAAGTCAAAAATCTCTGGAACCGTTAGGGGGGTCGTTGGCGCAGGGGCCAAGATTCTCTACACCATCTTTACAGCCTCTCTGGAGGGTTTTCTCTCCAAAAAAAGTAATAAGGATATTATTATAATATTTTGTCGCTACCCAGCGCCCGGAAAAACCAAGACCCGTTTAATTCCAGCGCTTGGGACGCAGGGCGCCGCGGATTATCACAGACTTCTCTCCCAACTGATAGTTAGTTGCGCCCGAGATTTTGTCAAACTCCACCGAAGGACGGCTATCGAGATCTATTACACTGGAGGTAACGAGGCATTAATGAAGGATTGGCTGGGAGCCGACCTTTTGTATTTCGAGCAACCGTTAGGTGACCTCGGGAGCCGAATGCAATCCTCTTTCGACCGAGCGTTCTTAAAAGGAGCAGGCCACGTTGTCATTTTTGGAACCGATGTCCCTGCCCTTTCCGTTAACTTACTCGAAGAGGCTTTTAAAAAACTCGAGTCCCACGACATGGTCCTTGGACCATCTGAAGACGGCGGTTATTACCTCATCGGTTTCAATCGACCATTTAACGGTCTTTTCCAAGGCATAGCATGGGGCACTCACACCGTGGCGCAGGACACTCTGAGGCTGGCAAGACAGCATCATTTGTCCCATGACTTGATAAAGCGTCTCAAAGATGTTGACAGACCGGAAGACCTAATCATCCACGAAGGACATCCGCTCCCAACGGCTGATTTTTCGGAGCCTAGCGCCATTCGCTCTTCGCTGAAATCAATTTCGGTAATAATCCCAACTCTGAACGAGGAATCAAACATTGCCAACACCTTAGCCACGGTTATGGGCTTCGATAACGTGGAGATTATTGTGGTTGATGGCGGCAGTACGGACAGAACGGTTGAGATAGCCTGCGCTCACGACGCAACGGTATTGTCAGGTCCAGGAGGAAAGGCTTCCCAGATGAATCTGGGCTCAATGGTAGCGGGCGGCGAATTTATAGTTTTTCTTCATGCGGATACGGTCATGCCAGAGGGGTGGATTGATCACGTTTACCGCGAGCTACAACGACAAGGAGTGGTCGCAGGGGCATTCAGGCTTCGTATCGATTGCAACCGGTGGAGTATGCGCTTGAT
>CAINUH010000013.1 GCA_903853735.1 uncultured Desulfomonile sp.
ACACATGCTTTTTAAGTTTGTTCATGTTGCGAACAATGGCACGGTTATTGCACGGAATTAAAGGCTCCCAAAAAAAGGTTTGGCCCAGATTCCTTTGTGGTGTGAAAACGACCCTGGCCATTTATTATAACGTATGGGCCATAGGCCTGGGGGGGCTCCCCACCCCTAGGGTCTCAATGTCTAAGAGGACCAAGGACTCATACCAACTTCAGGGCCCCATCGCTGACATCCACAAGAAGGCCTCTGTAATCAATTCTGAACGATTTTCCATCCCAGGAAGGGATAGGGGGTTGGTTTCGCTCCTATTACGCGCCAAGGTGCTCCTCAGTGAGCCTTTAGTAGTGAAAGGCTACAATGGCATGATAGCGATGCGTATCTTATCCCGGATAAAGCAACAAGAGGCGGTTAGTTATCGTGGTTAAATGACCACTGAGTTAACGTTATGCCGACGTCAATGCGCGGTAGACGCTCTTTATGTCGGCACAATACACGCATACCTAGCAACACCCTGGTAGAAATGGCAATAATCCAACAGCAATCCTGGGAGTCCATATCTCCAACAAATAGAAACAGCACCTGTTGGGGCAAAGGTTCACAGGTTTCATGATACCGGGGACCAGAATCCGAAAATTACCTGCGGTGTGAAAGCGGGTTAGGGTCCCCCTTTCATTATAAGCTGATGGATGCTCGGGGAGGGCTCCCCACCCCCCCGAAGCATGGGATACCACACACCACTAGGCAGGCAGGCCGCAGCGTCGAACGATGCACGATCCGATAAGCACCCAGGAAATAACTCGCAACACAAACCAACAAAACAACAACATAGGGCATTGGGTAGGGAGGGGGCGGGTAAGGGGTGTGTTCGGTAAAAAGTGGACCACAAAGGGGTGTTTTCCGCATTCAGGTTATCCCTGAGTTATCCCTGGCTATATTGGTGATGATTGAGTCATTATAAGCACTTGAAATATTTGGCACGCCCGACAGGATTCGAACCTGTGACCTACGGATTAGAAGTCCGTTGCTCTATCCATCTGAGCTACGGGCGCACTATTAGTAGTTTTCCATCGTGACCTGAAGATTGACGGGCAGAGAGAGACTCTCTCAAAAACCTCTCTACGAGGATTTTCACCGTAGATGCGCTTCGAGAAGCTCCCTGTTTTCGGGCAGTTCGCCAACTGCCGCTACAAAGCGTTATGACCACCACGGCAGAACCATGAAGTTTGAGACATCCTCGAGACGCCCGACACTACCAAAAAGTTCCGCTTCGGGTTTCAGTTGTGTGATATCAAAGCGGCACCAAACCTTCAAGTCCGCCTATTGATCAAGAAGGGCTGCCTCGTCACATCATAAGTAAGTACTTCATAACACTCAGAGGCGAAAACTGTCAACAGACGATCATTGGGCTGCCCCGCACGACACTTATTCCACTTGGGTATTGCAGCAGCGTCAAGGAACAACTATTCCCTTCTGAAACCTCGGAACTGCCGTTGACACAGTATTGGCGTGTTGATATAAAGGAATTCAGGCGGATATCCGATTGACATACAGGATTGTGTCATGAAAGTTACGGTCCTTCTGGGCATAACTGGTGGAATAGCGGCCTACAAGGCGCCCTTGTTGGTCCGATTAATGGTTTCGGCAGGACTAGATGTCCACGTAGTCATGACACGGGCGGCTACTCAATTCGTAACCCCTTTGACTTTGTCAACACTCAGTGGAAACCGTGTCTGGGACAATTTGTGGACTGATCAATATCAGCCTTCGGTTGAACATATTTCCATGGCCGACAAGGCCGACGTAGCGGTAATCGCTCCGGCGACGGCCAACATGATCGGCAAAATTGCGTCTGGAATAGCCGACGACATGCTGACCACCGTCTTCATGGCGCTCAATTGCCCTGTCCTGGTCTGTCCCTCCATGAATGTAAATATGTATCGCAACCCTGCTGTTCAGGCCAATCTGCTGCGACTGAAAGAATTTGGCTATCATATTATGGAACCTGAATCAGGATATCTAGCCTGCGGATGGACCGGAGAAGGCAGGCTGCCGGAGCCCGAGGCCATCTTCGAGAGAATTGAGCATTTGATTGCCACCCACGATTTTGAGGGGCTGAAGGTGGTTGTCACAGCAGGCCCCACTGAAGAACCTATAGATCCGGTTCGGTTTCTCACCAATAGATCCTCGGGGAAAATGGGAGTCGCCCTTGCTCGCAGGGCTGCTCTGCGGGGTGCGGAAGTCACGATGATAGCGGGTCCTTTGAAGACAGAACCGCCTCAGGGAGTCAGGCACATTCCCGTAAGGACAGCCCAGGAAATGTTCGAACGGGTCATGGAAGTGTTTCCGCGGGTGGACATTGTGATCAAAGCGGCCGCAGTTGCGGATTTCAGGCCTGCTTCAAGAACTGATGATAAGGTAAAGAAAAGCGATTTTGGGAGTAGCGTAAGTCTTGTGCAGAATCCGGACATTTTACTGACTCTGGGGCACATTAAAAGGAATGATCAGATCGTCGTGGGTTTCGCAGCCGAAACCCGGGATGCAGTCAGCAACGCCAGAGAAAAAATGAATCGAAAAAATGCCGACATGCTTGTCCTGAACGACGTGAGCCTACCCGGAGCAGGATTCGACTGCGATACTAACCTAGTGCGGTTTCTCTACCGGTCCGGCGAGGATGAGCAGATGGATTTGATGTCCAAAGACGCTGTGGCTGATGAGGTGTTGAACCGAATAAAAAAATTGAGAAAAGACGTCCTAACTGGAGCCCAATAAATTCAATGAAGCGTGAAGGCATATCCGGAGTTATAATATGGGTGATCGTGAAAAAGAATCGAGCGTCTTCGGACAGGTAAACAAGATACGGATTGTTCTCAACATGATGCCGACAGCCTTGTGGGAATGAGGGCACAGAGATTTATTTCGAAGACCAAATCCCTTTTCCTTGCTGCGGTATAGCAAACATGGCCCGATTGACGGAAGGCTGGTTGCGAGAAGCTCGAAGTTTCCTGGAATGGCAGGTCAGGCTTGGGGTTGACGAAGTGTTTCTGCCGCGTGAGGAACCTCACCATCAAGGGACCGGCAGCCTGGACGCTATCCGGGCCGAACTCGGAGAATGTACCCGCTGCCGGCTTAACCTGACCCGGACACACATCGTGTTTGGGGAGGGAAATTCTCATGCGCGGCTCATGTTCGTCGGTGAAGGGCCCGGAGCGGATGAGGATCGGGAAGGTCGGCCTTTTGTAGGCAGGGCAGGAAAGCTTCTGACAAAAATGATTGAGGCAATGGGCCTGGATCGATCCCAAGTGTATATCGCTAATGTAGTCAAATGCCGCCCTCCGGAAAATCGGGATCCGGGAAAAGCTGAAATTAAGGAATGCTTCCCATTTCTGGAAGCACAAATACAATGTGTGAACCCTGAGATCATTGTGGCCCTGGGGAGGGTAGCTGCAGGGATTTTGCTGAACACAAGGGAGGCCGTGGGCAAGTTGAGAGGAACGGTTCACAATAGAGATGGAATTCCCGTCATGGCGACTTATCACCCGTCTTTTCTTCTCAGAGAGGATCGGGATAGGCGATACAAGGCGGAAGCATGGTCGGATCTTCAAAAGGTCATGGTATTCCTTGAGTTGCCCATTGACGGCCTGGGGGACAAGCGATGAGGTCAAGAAAAGTCATTTCTTTTTCGCTGGTTTTCATTTCCGGTTTCGTCCTCGTCCTGAATTGGTTCCAGGCGGGAGTGTTCGCTAATGAGGATGAGAAAAAGCCTGCTGTATATGTGCTTACGGTGGATGGCACGATCAATCCGGCTCTTGCAGATTACATAATCAAGGGCATCGAAAAAGCCCAAGAGAACAAGGCTTCTTGCGTGATCATAAGAATGGATACACCTGGTGGAGTAGTAACTACCACAAAGACCATTATCAAGGAGATGATCAATGCCAAGCTGCCCGTGGTGGTTTACGTCGCACCCAGTGGTTCATCGGCTTCGTCTGCGGGAGCGCTCATCACAGTGGCGGCGGACGTGGCGGCAATGGCTCCAGGAACCAATATCGGCGCGGCTCATCCCGTGGCAGGCGGGGGACAGGAAATAGGCCCTGCCATGTCTGAAAAGATAATAAACGACCTGACTGCCTACATTCGGGGTATTGTTGCCAAGAAAGGCCGAAACGCCGATTGGGCCGAACAGGCCGTCAGAGAAAGTGTTTCCATAACCGCTGAGGAAGCTCTGGAAATTAACGTGATTGAAATTATTGCCAACTCCCTTCCAGGACTCCTGGATGCGCTCGATGGGAGAAAGATCGAAAAGGAAGGCCGCACGTTCATCCTGGAAACCAAGGGCGCGCAGGTAGAAAAGATTGTCCCTGGTTTACGTTTCAAAATCCTTGATGTAGTGGCCAACCCTAACATTGCCTACATACTCATGATGATAGGCGGTATTGGCATTATGATGGAACTTTACAACCCGGGACTGATATTTCCAGGGGTTGCCGGTGGAATATGCCTCCTGCTCTCGTTCTTTGCGCTACAAGTGTTACCCGTGAATTACGTGGGCATATTGCTCATAATTCTTTCAGTAGTTCTGTTTATCGTCGAACTGAAGGTAGCCTCATTTGGACTTCTGTCGATAGGTGCGGTAATAAGCCTCACTCTCGGTTCCATAATGCTTTTTGACACCGGAGAAACAGCCATGAGGGTTTCGTGGACAGTCATAATCCCCATGGTGGCCGCAGTGTCGGCTTTCTTCATTTTTGCTCTCGGTCTCGTGGTAAGGGCATGGCTCAGGCAACCAAGGACAGGGCAACAGGGGTTGATTGGGGAGGTCGGAGTTGCACTGACCGATTTGGATACCGACGGAAAAGTTGCAATTCACGGGGAATATTGGAATTCTCGGTCCAACGGTCGCATACCCAAGGGCGAAAAGGTACGCGTTGTGCGAGTGGATGATCTTTTGCTGACGGTTACCCGTGAACCCGCTGGAGAAGGTTTTCCGGGCCGTAAACTTTAGTCATACTAGTATTGCGACATAGCTCGATCGGCTAGAGATGCTGTGGATCGCATCACCTGAAACATGAATCATTGGACCTTATTTCAGTAATTTCGTTCTTTCTCGTAACCGACTTGCATCGAAGGGCCGAAAACCCTCCTGTCAGGGTTTTTGAAACGTTTGTAATAAAACCCGCCAACGTTAGTTGAAGGAGAAAGTTGATGTACAGTTACACCATTGGAATCCTGATTCTACTGGGGATTATGTTTCTCTTCATGGCCGTGAAAGTGCTCAACGAGTACGAACGCGGAGTGATCTTTCGTCTGGGAAGAGTTATAGACCATAAGGGCCCGGGATTGATCATTCTGATCCCGGTGATCGATCGCATGGTCAGGGTAAGTCTTCGCACGGTTGCGATGGACGTCCCTTCCCAGGACGTAATCACCAGGGACAACGTCTCGGTCAAGGTGAACGCGGTTATCTATTTTCGCGTCATGGATCCAACAAAAGCAGTGATAGAGGTTGAAAACTATTTGTATGCCACTTCACAATTGGCACAGACGACGTTGAGGAGCGTCTGCGGCCAATCGGAGTTGGATGAACTACTGGCAGAACGGGACAAAGTCAATCTTGAGATTCAGGAAATCCTTGATCGTCACACTGACCCCTGGGGTGTCAAAGTAAGCATGGTGGAGGTTAAACACATAGATTTACCCTCCGAGATGCAACGGGCAATAGCACGGCAGGCCGAGGCGGAAAGAGAGAGGCGAGCCAAGGTCATCAACGCCGAAGGTGAATTCCAAGCGGCAGCGCGTCTGGCCGAGGCTGCAACTATTATCGCAAAAGAACCCACCGCCCTGCAGCTCAGATACCTGCAAACCCTGGTGGAGGTGGCAGCGGAAAAGAATTCAACGATTATTTTCCCAATTCCCATAGATCTACTGGAACCGTTTATCATTAAAAACAAGGCCATATCGGAATGAGTTTTTTTTCTGTTGGGCAAGGGGTATGAAAAATGCCAGGAATACTGATACGATGGTTTTTGATCGCGCTCGCCGTCCTAATCGTCCCTAAAGTAGTTTCTGGGGTCACGGTGGATGATACGGGTTCCGCGCTTCTCGCTGCCGCTATCCTAGGAATTCTGAATGCATTCGTCAGACCGGTGCTTATCCTTTTAACCCTGCCCCTGACGATAGTCAGCCTGGGGTTTTTCATTCTGATAATAAACGCTTTTCTGTTCTGGCTTGTTGCGAGCCTGGATTTTGGGGTACACGTATCGGGCTTCTGGCCATCGTTTTTCGCTGCCATAATAATCAGCATAGCTTCATGGGTTGCAAGTAATGTAGTGGCAGGTGGTGGTGGGGAAAAGACAGTCATTTTGACCAGGTGGGGCAAGTCTGTTGACCTCCGCCGCGGAAGAGGCGGTCGCTGGGAATAGATCCTTAACTCCAAAAAGTTGTCTAGATGGTATTCGACTTTGCTGATGGTCCTGAAAACCGCGGGTAGTTCATGGTAATCACCGCCCTAGAGAGGCTCCTGAGCGAACCACGTATGTTCAGCCGTAAAGGGAGAATTGGGCTACTCTATAACCAGGCGTCAGTGGATTCTCGGTTCCGCTCAACTCCTGAACTGATCAACGATTTATATGCAGGCAGGCTATCTGTTCTCTTTGGGCCGCAGCATGGTGTGGGCGGGACCGAACAAGACAACATGAAGGAGACCGGGCATGGGGTCCATCCCACATTGGGCCTGCCGATAATGAGTCTCTATTCCGACAAGCGAGAACCCACAAGTGAAATGCTTGATGCAGCGGACACGTTTCTGGTTGACATTCAGGACGTGGGAGCCAGGGTCTATACGTTTGCCAGTACGGTCATCTACCTCATGCGCGCCTGTTCAAAGGCGGGCAAGGGGGTGATGATTCTCGACAGGCCCAATCCCATCAACGGCCTGGATGTGGAAGGCAACCTCCTGGACGTACAATTGGCCTCGTTTGTCGGTCCTTACCCCATTCCAATGAGGCACGGAATGACTCTGGGCGAGTTGCTACTCTTTTGCAACGATGTGTTCGAGATAGGGTGCAGCCTCGACGTTGTCCCAATGGCCGGCTGGTCACGCAACCAGTGGTTCGAGGACACTGACCTGCCATGGGTGATCCCGTCCCCTAACATGCCTATTGTGGAAACCGCAGTAGTGTACCCAGGGCAGGTGATGCTCGAAGGGTCCAACCTGTCTGAGGGCCGCGGAACGACAAGGCCGTTTGAAATCTTTGGAGCTCCTTACCTGGAACCGCATCGACTCGCTGAGGCTATCGAGCCCGGCACCCTGGACGGAGCCGTTCTGAGACCGGTTGACTTCAGACCGACCTTCAATAAGTGGGGAGATCTTCTCTGCAAAGGATTCCAAATTCACGTGACCGACAGGCACATATTCAGACCTTACCGCGCGTCACTGGCAATACTTGCAGCCGTCATAAAGCTTTACCCAGATGAGTTCAAATGGGCAGATCCGCCTTACGAGTACGTTTTTGACCAGCTTCCTATTGACGTGATCCTGGGAGACTCGAGAGTGCGTACAGATATTGAGCAGGCCCGGTCTGTGCTGGAGATGGAACAAGAATGGCTTGAAGATCTTGAGAAGTTTTGTAAAACCAGAAAAAAGTTTCTCTTATATTCCGCGTGAAAACTTTAGAAATGTCGCTGACCCCTTTTAGGTCTTGAACATAGGGGATAGAAATTGTATGTGACTCGTGTTTCTCCTCACCGAGGGACCACGAAAAAGAGATTTATCACGGAGGGTATTGTTCATGAGGGCACTTGCGCGACTTTTAATCTCGTTGGCATTCTTTACGATGTGTATGCCTTTGGTGCAGGTATTGGGAGGCCCTTTGGAGGATGGCCTTCTGGATGCAGTGCGATCAGGGGATCCCAAGAAAGTCGAAGAAATACTGGCAAAAGGAGCCAATGTCAACGCCAAGGACTCAGACGGGTTCACGGCTTTAATGGAAGCCTCTGTCGAAGGTGGAATGGAGGTAGTTAAACTTCTTTTGGCTAAAGGGGCTGATGTCAATATTCAAAACGAGGATGGAGACACGGCTCTGATAGGAGCATCGTTCGCCGGTCACACCGACTTGGTCAAGCTCCTTCTTGATAAAGGAGCCAACGTTAACGCCGTCAACAAGGATGGAGTTTCCGCTCTGTTCGGGGCAGCATTCGAGGGTCGACCGGACGTGGTGAAGCTGCTTCTCGAAAAAGGGGCCAACGCTAACGCCAAGGAAAAGAGGAATGGAGCGACCCCCATAATTGTGGCAGCCTTCGAAGGTCATAAAGAAGTTGTGGAATTGTTGCTCGCTAAAGGGGCGGATGTGAACGCGAAAGATAATGAAGGCAATGCTGCTTTGAGCCTCGCTACAGCCAGAAGCCACGACGAAGTGGTGAAGCTTTTGAAGGCTCGCGGAGCAAAATGAGGCGGCTCAAAGCGGGGATTGCGGCACAGCGGGGACCGGAAAATAGTCACATTCCGAGAAACGCAGAGGGATTATCCCGTATGGCAAGACAGCTTTATGCCATGCAACCTGAGCCCCCTGGACGCACAACCCGCGTATATAGGAGAGGGACTCCCTCAACATTTCCCAGCTATTCTCTAAAGAGAAGCCGCTTTTTTTGATGACTTCCCGTTTTGTGATGACGATTTTTTCTTTGAGCCCGATTTATTATACGATGATTTGTTATTTGATTTGCTCTTGCTGTACACCGACTTCTTGGAACTGGAGTTCTTTTTCCCGGACAGTGATTTACTCTTGGAAGACGATGCCTTCTTGGAGGCGTTGCTCCTTCTTATACGCACCATTTTTGATTTGCTCATCAGTAAAGACGTTCTTATTCATATCAATCATCCCAATAACCACCTGATTTCCT
>CAINUH010000014.1 GCA_903853735.1 uncultured Desulfomonile sp.
ACTCAGGATTTTGCCCCTCGAGTTCCTGGACATGTGAAAGACATGGTCCGATCCGCAAAGTACGTCAATATATTCAAGAGTTATCCAGATGAGGATTTTCCAGCCAGGAAATGGGTTGCGCTTGTCGCAATTTTCGAGGCAAGGGGACTGAACCCGAGAGACCTCGGTGTTGCAAGCCTGAAGGGTTCTTGGGCGGCCCGTGAAAAAGGAAAAGTCCAGACGGAGAATGAGCTTCTCGATTCTGCGGACGCCTATCTTGAGGACGCATTACGAAGAGGCCTTACCAAGGGAGATCCAGCAATGGTGATGTACTTGATGGGAGAAATCAACAGGCGGAAGGGGGATTTTCGCAGAGGAAAGGAGATGCTCGCCTTTCTGGGTAACAATCCGCGCTACCGATACCCCGCACTGTTGCAGACCGTCCTCATAGAGGAAGAAGACTCCACTCCCTATTGGTCACACCACTCACCAGATCAGATGGAAGTTCATTCGCCAAAATTCAAAGGACTTTTCCCGGCCCTGAGGAGCATCCCTCCCGGGAAGACTGAGTTCTACCCTGACGAGTTGCGGGAACAATCCGTCCAGCCTGAAGGGGATGACCGTCGCAACAATTAGTAGCATAACAGCTCGCTAGCAAAGGATCCTTGCCTTTTTAGCGAGCTGTTCGTTTTTGTTCCCTCCCGCGCCTTTTTATACATCGTCTTGCTTGAAAAGGTCCGTTCAACTTGATATTCTGACGAATCTGAAGATTCGTTCGACAGTGTGAATTCCATGGAGGAAATAGAATGAAACCATATTTCGAAAAAATGACCGAGATCGGTAAATCCCTTTCGAAAGCCAAGATCAAGGAAACAGAGGATAACGTAATCAAAGTCCAGGCAGTGGAGAAAGAAATTGAAGAGGCCGTAGAAAAGGTTAAGTCCGCCGGCCTGCCGGCTTCGAAGATCAACAAGAGAGGCCAACTGACGGCTTGGCAGCGCCTGGAATATCTGCTGGACCCTGGGACCTGGTGTCCCCTGCATTCCGTCTTCGACCCCAAGAACAACGAAGAAGGCTCTACCGGTTTAGTCAACGGCCTTGCCAAGATCGGTGGCAAGTGGGCAGCAGTGATAGCATTCGACAACAAAGTCATGGCTGGGGCATGGGTTACCGGGCAGGCCGAAAATATTCTCCGGTTTACGGACATAGCCAAACGGCTGCGCCTTCCTTTAGTCTGGCTGGTCAACTGTTCAGGAGTTAAACTCACGGAACAACAGGAGGTTTACCCAGACAGGAGGGGAGGGGGCACCCCATTTTTCCGGCATGCTGAACTTGAGAAACTGGGGATACCCGTCCTATCCGGCATCTACGGAACTAATCCTGCCGGCGGGGGCTATCAGGGGATAAGCCCGACAATTCTTCTGGCTCACAAGGACTGCAATATTGCAGTCGGCGGCGGCGGCATAGTCAGCGGCATGAGTCCAAAGGGATTTTTCGACGAAGAGGGGGCTGAAGCACTCATAGATGCCACGCGCCATTTCAAGGAAGTTCCTCCCGGAAGCGTGGGCATTCATTACGACTCAACGGGTTTTTTTAAGGCGGTGTTCGACACTGAAGAAGGGGTTCTAGACGGGCTCAAGAAATACATGAAATATCTTCCCGCGTACGATCCTCGGTTCTTCAGGGTGGCAGAGCCTGCTGAACCGAGATTCAGCGGGGAGGATCTCAACCGGATAATTCCCATGAACCAGAAAATGATATACAGCTTTGAAGAAGTTCTCGCGAGGCTGACCGACAACAGCGAACACATGGAGTTTAGACCAGATTACGGACCGGAGGCTTACACTGGTCTGGTGAAGATTGACGGATTCCTTGTAGGAATTATTGGTAACAAACAGGGCTTTTTGGGTATGGGTTATCCGGAATATGCCCCCTACCCTGGAATCGGAGGAAAACTGTACCGCCAGAGCTTGATTAAAATGAATGAATTTGTAACCCATTGTGGAAGGGACAGGGTGCCCATAATATGGTTCCAGGACACATCCGGCATCGACGTCGGGGACATAGCGGAAAAGGCGGAACTTTTGGGGCTTGGCCAATCCCTCATCTACTCCATAGAACAGACCGATGTTCCCATGATGCTCATTGTTCTGCGCAAGGGGACAGCGGCAGCCCATTACATCATGGGTGGACCAACTGCAAACAATCATAACGCGTTTACCCTGGGGACTCCCGCATCCGAAATATACGTTATGCACGGGGAGACGGCTGCGGCCGCATCCTTTGCACGCCGTTTGGTGAAAGAAAAGGATTCCGACAGGTCGCTCCAGCCTACAATTAATAAGATGAACGCACTTGCAAAGCAGTACTATGACCAGTCCAGACCTTTGTACTGTGCGATAAAAGGGCTTGTGGATGAAGTGGTGCCTTTTACGCAAATGCGCAAGTACATGGCAGCTTTCGCAGGCAGTGCTTATCAGAATCCGGGTTCTATCTGCCCGCATCATCACATGATGATTCCTCGGATCGCTAAAGGCTGAGTAAAGTGATCGCCTGTTTCCAGTTAACTTTCTTGAAAAGGAGGAATAATCACCATGACCGAAAGTGAAAAGAATCTTAAGGAAGCGTTTGCCGGGGAATCCCAAGCTAATCGCAAGTACCTGGCCTTTGCACGCAAGGCTGATGAAGAGGGTTTAAAGGGTGTGGGCAACCTGTTTCGAGCAGCGGCAGCGGCCGAGACAATTCATGCTCATAATCACCTGGAAGTCCTCAAGGGTGTAAACTCTACCCTGGAAAACCTTAAGGAAGCATACAGCGGCGAACACCATGAGTTTACAAGCATGTATCCCGTGTTCATCGAAAAGTCCAAAGAAGAAAAGAACGGAGCCGCCACCAAGACTTTTCAATGGGCCAATGAAGTGGAAAAAATTCATGGGAAGCTTTACGAAGACGCTATAAAGACTTTAGAAGCAAGGGGAACTTTGCCGGAAAAGGATTATTATATCTGCCCCAAGTGCGGCTATACCATCGCTGATGACGCTCCGGATAAATGCCCGGTATGCGGGGCCAAAAAGGAAACATTTTTTGTAGCGTAATGAAGGACCCTTTGTTGCGGTTCAAATAATCAGTTCGAGCCGAGCAGGAGCTGAGAATGAAAGAAACCGTCTCCGTGAAAAACATCGGTCTCAGGGGTGTCACCGTCGCAGACACAAAGATCAGTTTTATCGATGGTGTAAAGGGTATTCTGATTTATCGGGGATACCGAATTGAGGAGCTTGCCGAAAGATCTACCTTCATGGAGACGGCTTACCTACTGCTGAAGGGATATTTGCCGAGTCCGTCTGAGCTTGTGGATTTTGACAACGATGTAAAGAAAGCTCGAGATGTACCGGACTTCGTCTATTCATGCTTGAAGGCGCTACCCAAGAATGCGGACCCTATGGATGTCCTTCAGGCCTGTGTGCCGATTTTGGCCACGGCAGATTCAGACCTGTCAGGCGAAACCAGGGAAGAAAACTTCAGGATGGCCACACGTCTCATAGCCGGCGTTCCTGCTGTGACAGCGGCATGGAATAGGATAAGAAACGATTTGGAACCGCTCCCGCCTGACCCCTCGCTCACCCATGCGGCTAACTTCCTCTGGCAGTTGTCCGGCGCCATGCCAGCGGAAGATACGGCCCGGGATCTTGATTGCTGCCTCATTCTACACGCGGACCATACTTTTAATGCGTCTACGTTTGCTTGCCGAGAAGTGTGTTCAACGAGAGCCCACATGTATGCCGCTGTGGCGGCCGGTGTAGGAGCGCTTTCGGGAAGTTTGCACGGCGGTGCAAACACCAGGGTTATGGCTATGTTGATGGAGTTGGAATCCGAAACCGATATCGCCCAGTGGGTGAAGAGCCGCATCGAGCGAGGTGAGAGAATAATGGGCATGGGCCACGCAGTATACAAGACCATGGACCCTCGTGCCAAATACCTGAAAGATATGGCGACCCGGTTGGGAATAACCAAGGGTATGGAAAAGTTGGATCAGCTTTCCAAGCTTGTGGAAGAGACGGCCGTGGCCGAATTCGACAAGCGTGGAAAGACTGAAATCAGACCTAATGTGGATTTCTATAGTGCGCCGGTCTACCACATGATGGGTATTCCCCGGGACATCTTTACAGCCATTTTTGCAATTTCAAGGATTGCCGGTTGGTGCAGTCACATTATCGAAGAAAAATTCGGAGAAGCCCAGGGAAAACCAATGCTTTATAGACCGCAGGCTGAGTACGTGGGCAACTATTGCGGCCTGATTGGCTGCGAGTACGAGCCTGCCGAAGAGAGGCTAGAAGCCTAATTATTGCAATTTTAAAATCGCGTGAAGAAGTGCGGGGGCCTCATATCGACCCCCAACCTGCTCTGGCTTCCGGAATTTTTCACAGGCCATGGGCTGTTCTTTTTTCCTAGTATTATGGATCAGTTATTGTCCTCCCCCGGCAGCTCTCCAGAAGTGGGCACTACATGAAATTCAAACACGACATTGTAATCGTAGGGTCAGGTCTGGCAGGTTTGCGAGCGGCCCTGGAGGTGGCATCCTGCCTGGATGTTGCTCTCATAAGCAAAGTGTTTCCCACCAGGTCGCATTCCGGGGCAGCCCAGGGAGGTATCGGAGCAGCTCTAGGAAATGAGGAACCGGATTCGTGGGAATGGCACATGTATGACACGGTCAAGGGAGGCGATTACCTGACCGATCAGGATGCAGCCGAAGTCCTAACAAGGGATGCCGCAAGGGCTGTTTATGAATTGGAACACATGGGAGTGCCGTTCAACAGGACCCCTGATGGTCGGATCGCACAGAGAGCCTTCGGAGGGCACACAAAGGATTTCGGTGAAGAGCCGATAAAGCGGGCCTGTTATGCTGCCGACAGGACGGGCCGGGTCATCCTGGATACGCTTTTCGGAGAAGCGGTTGCACGATCCATCAAGGTTTTCAGTGAGTTTCATCTGCTGGATCTCATATTCGACCGAGGTAAAGCAGTTGGAGTGATTGCCTATGAGCTTTCTACCGGAGAGATCCACACCTTTCACTCCCGTGCGGTTATGCTGGCCACAGGCGGATTCGGCAAAGTCTTTAGGACCACTTCCAACTGTTTCGCCAACACCGGTGATGGTGTCCACTATACCTACAGAGCCGGATTTCCCCTCGAGGATATGGAATTCGTGCAATTTCATCCCACTGGAATCTACAAACTTGGCGTCCTCATAAGTGAAGCCGCCAGAGGCGAGGGAGGGATTTTGCGAAATGGTAACGGCTACCGATTCATGGAAGATTACGCACCTTCCCTGAAGGACCTTGCACCTAGAGACGTGGTTTCACGTGCTATCACTACGGAAATCCGGCAAGGAAGGGGAATCAACGGAAGCGATTTTGTTCACCTTGATTTAAGCCATATCGGCAGGGAACGTCTGGCAGAAAAGCTCTCTGATATATCCTCTTTCGCCAAGATATATCTTGGGGTCGACGTGGCTGTCGAACCAATCCCCGTCACGCCCACGTGTCATTACATGATGGGAGGGATACCCACGAGTCTGGACGGGCATGTGCTCGATCTTGCCGGCAATCCAGTGCCGGGACTCTATGCAGCAGGTGAGTGTGCCTGTGTCTCCGTACACGGGGCGAATCGCCTCGGAACCAATTCATTGCTCGATCTTGTGGTCTTTGGCAGAAGGTCCGGAAAAATGATAAGAGAAGACCTTCAGGAACTTGATTGGAACGAACTATCCCCTAATCCGGACGAGCACATAGTTGAGAAAATTGCCAAAATCAAGACCGGAAGAAACGGCGAGAGAACCTCTGCAATTAGGAGCGATCTTCAGGAAATCATGACCGACAAGTGTTGCGTGTACCGGAACGAAAAAGATCTATTGGCTGCAATGGACTCCATAAGACAACTCAAGGAGCGGTATGAAGTCCTGGCTATTGATAATATGGGAAGTTCTTTTAATACAGACCTCCTGGAGGCCATTGAATTAGAGTCTTTGCTAGGGCTTGCCGAGAGTATACTTGTGTCTGCTATTGCCAGGACAGAGAGCCGGGGAGCCCATTACAGGGAAGATTATCCGGACAGGGACGACAAGAATTGGCTCAAGCATACTCTTGTAGCCAAGACCAACTCGGGACCTGCCGTATCTTTCAAACCAGTCTCCATAACCCGCTTTCAGCCGAAAGCAAGGACATACTGATGATAGTCGGATTCCGCATTTTCAGGTTTGACCCTCAGTCGGATAACGCCCCATACTATTCTAATTATACCGTGGAAGCAGACCCCCAAGAACGGGTCCTGGACTGTTTGAACAGAATTCGATGGGAGCAGGACGGAACACTGAGTTACCGCATGTCCTGCGCTCACGGCGTGTGCGGTTCGGATGCGATGAGAATCAATGGGCGATGTTCGTTGGCTTGCCAGAAACTGGTCAAGGAAGTCCTGGGAGATGAAATCCTAGTGGAACCCATACCCTCTTTCAAGGTTCTCAAAGATCTTGTGGTTGATTTGGCCCCCTTCTTTGCCAAAGTGGACGAAATTCGCCCCTACTTGATCGCTTCAAATCCACCGGACCGGGAACGGCTCCAATCACCGGAAGACCGAAAAAAAATGGGTGAAGCCATCCGGTGCATACTGTGCGCTTGCTGCGTTGGAGCTTGCCCCGTTTCCAACGAGAATGAGAATTATCTTGGGCCTGCTCCCTTGGTGCAGGCTTTTCGCCGAATTTTTGATTCCCGGGATGAAGAGCGGGCCCAAAGGCTCCAGCAGTTGAATCAACCGGACGGCGTGTGGGGCTGCGTAAACCATTTTGAATGCACGAGGGTCTGTCCAAAAGAAATACCCGTCACCAAGTATATCAATATGATGAAGACAGCCGTTGGGGTCAGGTCTTGAAATATTAGTTCAGGGGACACAGTTCGGGGAAGTCGAGGAGCCACATTCCCCGCATAACTTCATACCCGCTGGATTCTCAAAGAGTGCTCCTCAAAGGAAAAAGTTTGCGGACACCACTGTACTGCCTCTGAGGTCTTAGATTCGCACTAAGGGGTTGTCAAGATGTTGTGCGAACCATACTTGTGAGCCTTGCAATCAGGCAATCGGGAATCCGGGCCCGAAGTATTCCCTGACGTCCGATTCATTGCAAGGCCTCAGGGACTTGGCATATCTTTCCTTGAGACGCCTGATCCTTTTCAAGGATTCTCGAACACGCCCGCGGGGAATCTCGCCCTGTTCGATTGCCTCAAGGATTCTCGATCGGGCTGAAAACGATTTCTCAGGGGAGTTGCAGACAAGCAGCAAGTCGGCTCCGGCCATGAAAGACTTTAGGGCAGCCTCGGTTGTAGAATAATTTCTCGTTACGGCTCCCATATCGAGATCGTCCGTGATTACCACTCCGTCGTATCCCATTTTGTCTCGGAGAATCCCGCCGATCACTCTTTGGGACAAAGTGGCGGGAGCCAAGGGGTCCAGTTCCGGAAAAGATACATGGGCAGTCATAACCATGTCCACTTTCATTGCCACAGCCGAATCAAACGGAATCAAATCCCATGCCTGTATTGCCGCTAAGGCGCGGTTGTCCACCGGAAGATCATGGTGAGAATCGACAGTCGTGCCCCCGTGTCCTGGAAAGTGTTTGCAGCAAGGGATAATTCCCCCTGATCTCATGGCTTCGATCACAATTCTTCCAAGACTAGTCACTGTTGAAGGGTTATGTCCGTAAGATCTGTCACCTATCACCGACTGCCGATCACTATGGGAATCGCAGACAATATCAAGCACAGGAACAAAGTTAGTATTAAAGCCGACAAGCCGCAACTCATGGGCGGTCACAGAGCCGTAGTTCTGCACAGCCTCGATCGGATGGTCTGAAAAGGCCAATTCCAAGGCTGAAGGAAAAACCGTGAAAGGCGCATTCAAGCGTCGAACACGGCCTCCTTCCTGATCCACGCCTATAAAAATACCTTCAGGTCGACTTTTCAGAGCATGAACCTGGATGTCTCGATTGAGCAAAGCGATCTGAAGAGGCGCTTGAACATTTCTGGAAAAAAGGATCACGCCTGCGGGGCGAAGATCATCAATTAATTCCCGGAGTTCGTTAGTGAGACTTGTTCCGTTAAATCCCACCATAAAGAGACTTCCGATGTCGAACTGTTCCATTGGAACCTCTCAAAGGGTTATCGAGAAAAATCCGTGATCATTGCCGACAATTTTGGAGGCTAGAAATAGCTGTGCAACCCAGGGAGGTAATTCACTCCAAAGTACGTGAATAACACGCCCATGAAACCGATCACGGAAAGGACGGCGGTGCTGCCGCCGGACCAGCCTCTCGCCAGCCTGGCATGGAGGAACGCGGCGTAAACAAGCCAGGTAATGAGAGACCAAGTTTCCTTGGGGTCCCAAGACCAGTATGTTCCCCAGGCATGATCCGCCCACGCTGCACCGGTGACGATACCTAAGGTGAGCAGTGGAAACCCGACAAGCACAGATCGGTAAATAATGTCATCCAGAATGCCGGGTCGAGGAAGATACTTTGAAGCCAGTTGGGAGTTCCTTGCCACTAGGAAAATCACAGCGGCCACGAAGGAGGCTGCGAATCCTGCGTATCCAAGGAAACAAGTGATCACGTGAGCGACGAGCCAATTGGACTGAAGAGCCGGAATCAGGGGCTTGATATTTGCATCCAAGAGAAAGGTTGAGGCCATGACAATGAACACTAATGGCAGTCCGCATAACGCGACTATGTCTGAATCGAATCGAAATCGAACAATTATCAGAGCCAGAGCCATGGTCCATGCGAAAAAAACTAATGACTCGTAAAGGTTGGACAAAGGAGCATGGCCAATTCCCATCTGATATGACTCAATCCACCTGAATGCAATGGCGCCTGTATGACACCCCCAAACCGTTGCGGTCAGAATGAATGCAAACTTGAGAAACCGAGATTTTTCGGCTGAAGCTACGCCGGCCACAAGGTAGACTAGCGCTGCTGCCATGTAACCGAACGTGACGAGGGAGTTAAGGTCTGTGCTTGTCATGAAAACGTC
>CAINUH010000015.1 GCA_903853735.1 uncultured Desulfomonile sp.
GAGTCAGCTCTGCACTGGTGCTTTGCCTCGTTGTACTCTGTCCTCAGAATTGAATCCGTCATGTTTCCTCTGCTCAGAGTCCTGCCATTAGCTCAGAGACAGCCATGTTGAGCGCCGTTGCAACGCGCTCGATATTCCGAAGCGCTAAGTTTCGCTCCCCGCGCTCGATCCCGCCAACGTATGTTCGATCGAGGATACATTTCTCGGCGAAGGATTCTTGCGAATAGCCTTTGCTTAAGCGTAGCGCCGACGCTCCGCCCCAAACCGAACGAGGACGTCTTCCTGTCTTGTCATGTCCTAATTCTAGCTGGGGTGGGGCCTATAAGGTTACGGACTATGAGTATTCCTTTCCTAGACTACTTGGCTCAGAAAGGGCTACTGAAACATTGGCAGCTAACGACCGCTTGCGGCTACCCCACTTCTTGACCATCTTCGGTCGTCCTTCGGCGCATACATTGTATCGCAATTACCATGTACCCATCCGAGGACCGGAAGCCAGATCCTTTACAGCACTATCTGTACGAAGTCATTGTTCCGTTCCCTGGAAGGGTCAACATACGACTTTCGCCTGAAGGATGCTCTCCGAATCATGTCACGGTTATGTTTTGGCCGTTACCAGATAAAGCAGCCTCCTGGTGTAACAGTGATATTGTTTCTTTTGATTTCCCAAGGATGTATTCCCATTTTTCTGCAAATATACTCAGCACCACTCAGAAATATCGTGATCAATACCACCATAAAACCTAGTATTGGGAGGATATATTGTTTCTTTTTAGAATATGTCACTTGATTCATTAGGAAGTTCGAATGACCTGCCCCCGGATTATGTACCACTTGTTAAGTTAGAGATCCAGCCCAGTAGCAATTATCTCAAAAGATTCTAGGAGGCTGTCGCGTTAGTCCTCACATTGGAACAGTTCCGGACGGCATTTGGCACGTTATCTGAGACAGTGGCACGAAGATGTCCCATAATTGTCCTGTAAGAAGTAGGATGCGAGGTTTTTGCGCGAAAAGCACGGGGTTTGAGCTATTTCCGCCTCTCTTACGCATAAGCGCGCGCACTTCTCCCCGCAGTCTGCCACAGTTGCCTCCAGAACTTGAGGATGTTGTGGGTGAGGCAGATGAGATTTCACTCTCCTTTGACTGCGGCAAGACATCGCAGAAGGAAACTCGAAAAGGAATATTTAGCCTCAAAAAAAGCAGACGCCGCTTCATAGGAAACGAGCGTCGTTACTCCTTCTGCCATTGGCAGATGAGCTACATGAAATTATTGGTGATCGATCTTCCAAAGTCAAGAAGTTTTGTGCGAAAAAGACCAGGAAGAACTTTACAGGTCGATAAATAGCGGGGAAGCTATAACGGTAGCAGCTAATAGCCGGGATTCCAAGGGCAAAATTTAATGGGATGCGTGAAGTGACTTAGGGTCTCATTTTCTTCCTATATATAGCATGTGCGTACCCCCTCCCCGCCCTGCCATTCTTGATAGCCTGGGCCTATTACTTCAATAGGGAAGGACGACAGGCGCCGGTCCCGTGATCTGCAAGTAGTTGTAATAACTAATCAGCCGACAACAAAACAAAAAAATAAATTAGTAGTGGGGAGGCAGGGGGCAGGGGGGCAGCAACCAGGTGAAGTCGAGATCCTCGGACGTGTCACTTGGTCAGCCCAACATGGATCTGACCATCCTTTCACACCGCTAATCTCATAGGAACACGTACACGATTCGGGACTGACTGGGTGCTTACTCATGATGGCTTCTCAATAGTTCTTATGGAAGACTTACCTGGCTTCAAAACCTATTGCTATTGTCGGACCGTTGGACTATCAGATGAACCCGAGTGGACTGTCAACCAGAGTCCTTGACTGAACAAACCATGGTGACATAACGTATGATACCAGAGAAGGAGGTAAGCCAGACTTGAGTGACGAATTCATTATTCCCAGGTGGTTATTTGCCATAACCGAGTGTAGATTGAAGGCCAAGACGGTCATTCATATAAGGCTCACCCGAGGTACAGAACTTTGGTTCGCCGAGAATGACCAGTTGGATGTTTTTGCTACAGGAAGCACTACCCAGGAAGCCGTTGAGGAATTCGTTCTGCTGATTATCCATTATTTTAAGCATTACAGACTGCTAACGTCTTCGAACGCTCTTGCTGAAGCACTGAGACTGAAACAGCTTTATGAGTCGTCTTTCACTGAGGTCACTCAATGACCAAAAATGTGGACCGGAATGAAGCTGAGAAGAGCCTGAGGAACAAAGGATTTCGGCTCGAGAAGGATCATGACCACATATTTTATTATCACGAGTATAGGGGGCGTGAAACCGGTATCAAGACAAAGTTTTCACATTCGAAAAAAATGAAAGACATAGGGGGCGAAATTCTGTCAAGCATGAAAAAGCAGTTAAGACTTAATACTCTTGACGAGATCGTTCGTTTCCTAGAATGCCCCATGAGTGAAGACGAGTACCTGGCTGTTCTTAAGGCCTCTAGGTTCCCAGGGTTAGATGATATCGATTGACGAGATGCCGTCGGCCCTGAGCGCATCTTTTCGAAGAAAATCTCCCTCTGTTTTGTACGGAATTCTAGAACTGCGGCCGTCTCGACGGAACGAGACCATTCCGCTAAGCTCAGAGCATGTCACCGGCAATGGGACCATGCCTCCCGGTAAAAAAATGGTGGGATTTTTTGAAACCACACAAATGGCTAAAACAACTTGAAAACCTGTTTTACCATTTGGCTCAACTTTCAAAGAATGGGTCCTAGATATCCTCATGCTATGAGATCAGAGAGGAAGTCGTTCACGGACTCAAGAGATTTCAACTTCTTGCATTCAATATCTGTGGTCGCTTGTTCGTCATTTTCGTAAGTGTCGGCAAATCCTTGATTGTTTCTCCTGATTTGCTCTCGGCCAAGCGCAAATCATAGAGCTTTTGCAGGTTCATCCAGAATTCCGGGCTCGTTCCAAAGAAATGCCCAAGACGCAAGGCCGTATCACCGGTTATGGAGCGACGACCTTTCAGGATTTCTGTGACGCGGTTAGTGGGCACCTGGATCTGACGGGCTAGCATTGCAGCGCTAATGCCAAGCTCTTCAAGCTGTCCGGCGAGATGTTCGCCCGGATGTATAAGGCTTCTTCCCATTGTACACCTCAAAGATAATCAACAATCTTAACATTGACCGGCCCCGGAGATCCCTTCGGCCACTCGAAGCAAATCCGCCATTGATCATTAATGCGGATGCTGTATTGACCCTTACGACCTCCTTTGAGCGCTTCGAGACGGTTGCCCGGCAAATTCAGATCGATCAGTGATGTTGCAGCGTCAAGTTGGTCCATCTTCATTTCCGCCTTGCGCTCAAAACCAGCGAAAGCATTGAATCGGGTTCCCTTGGCAAACTCCCGCGTTCGCTTGTCTCGATAGCTCACAATCATCTTCATACTTTATGACATATTATGCGTTACGTCAAGCATAACGCCGCCAGTTGTTGGCCCGCATGCGCCAAACGAACTTTTGTACGCAAGGTTTTCTGAACTGTTTCTCGGGACACAACGCCTCCAAAAAGCATAAGAGCCAGTCCACCAAGAGACACCTTCAACGATTAACCGTGAAAAAGGGATACTGTCGAAAATGTTTCAGGTGTTGATCAACCTTCATGGACGGGGATTTTTCCTGATTTCTGTCCTGGACAAGCATGTTTCCGCTTTGATTCTTTCTTGTGAGAGTCTTTCACAAAGACTTTTTCCTCGCTTGATGTTATTGTCAATGGTGGTGGATCGTAGAATTCTTGTTCGGGGAGATCACCGAGCCAATAATCTGTCTGTCACAAAAGGGATGATGTGCAAAAGAGGCAAAAAAAATCAGGTCTGAGCGGGAGCAGAGACAACGAAAATAGCAATAGGAGAACCAGACAGCTCCACAAAGACTGGCGGACGTGGGTGGCGTTAATCCTGATGTTGACTGCCATGGGAATTTACGTGTTGACATTGGACGACTCAGTTGAACCGACAGGGGAAGCCGAAGAGCAAGGTCAGGTATCCGCAGTACCGTCGAAACTTTGAAGTGAAAGCACGTTTTGTTAGCACAGGAATAGGGAGTTATGCGAATCAGTTAGCAAATCGTTTTGTGGTTGTTTCAGAAAACCAAGTTCGTTTTGCCGGCTCATGAGGCCAAGAGTTTGCCCAACTATCTCTCGGTCATCCGATTCAAATCAACAGTAACCAAACACTCACGCAAACCAATTGTGCGAACTTCCGCTTAAAGGTTCTCGGCTATCAATTCGGAGAGATCAATAACCCTCAACTGATCGGACTTGCCCATCACGTTGCATGAATCCTCAAGCATGGTAATGCAATAGGGACAAGAGGTGACCAGAGTTTGGGCGCCGGTTTCCACTGCTTCTGAGATCCGTAATTCAGCGAATCTCTCGCCGGCCTTGGTTTCCATCCAGACTCTGCCGCCACCGCCACCGCAGCACAAACTGTTCTTGCGGTTCCTGGCAAGTTCTTTGACAATTGCGCCTGGGATGGCCTCTATAAGTTTCCGAGGCTGATCATAGATGTCATTGTGACGGCCCAAATAACATGGATCGTGCAGTGCAACCGCACCAGCGCTATTCCCTGACAAACCAAGCTTTCCTTCTCCCGCCGCCTGACTGAGTATTTCAGTGTAATGCACGACCTCCCACTCGCCGCCAAGCTCCGGGTACTCGTTCTTAAAGGTGTAGAGACAGTGTGGTGATGTAACGATAATCTTTTTCACGCCTTTACTCTTGTAAAGGTCAATATTAGACTTGGCCAGATTCTGAAAAAGCTGTTCATCCCCGACCTTGCGGATTGATTCACCGCAACAACTTTCTTCGTTCCCGATGATACCGAAGCTTATTCCTGCTGCCTGCAAGGCTTTAGCTACCGATCCGGCAATTTTTTGGCTGCGCATGTCGTAACACGATGTGCAACAAACAAACAGGAAGTATTCGTTAGCATCAGAGAACGCGGGCACATCCAGGCCCTTCGTCCATTCTGTCCGCTTGGATCGGTCTCCTGACCAGGGGTTTCCCTGAGCGTGAAGGCTGCCCACTATTGGTTTGAGGCTGGGAGGAATGGTGCCGACTTCGGCGAGCATGCTCCTCATACCCCTCACATTTCCAATTATATCTACACCTCGCGGACACCTGTCCACGCAAGCCCTGCATGTTGTGCAAGCAAACAGGCAGTTTTCAGATTCAAATCCCTCTACACCGAGTTGGCCCATGCGCTGGACCATCCGGACATTAAACTGCTCCGACGCTTCGCCGGGGACTAAACGCCAGGGGCATGTACCGGTACACAGGCCACACTGCATACACCAGTAAAGTGTTTCCGCTCCCGATGCCACTATGGCGTCGCTGACTTCCAGAAAAGGTATTCTCGTTTCCATGACACTTCCTTTGTCAGATAGTATATGAAGGACGAAGGTTCATTGTACCCATTATCAAAAATCTTTGTAGGGATTTGGACCAAGTTCTTCCAGCTTGGCTGTGAACTCTTCCAGGATAGTAGGAATTCGGTAATAGTCATCTATAGAAATCTGCTCGAATCTGATCCTGTCTGATTCCAATACTAACCGATCCAGGGTTTCCTTGATTTTTTCCATGCGGGTATTGGCCAGTTCGCTGCCTTTTATGAAGTGGCACTGGTAATCATCGCCGTATTTGCACGCGAATAAGACGATGCCGTCGACGCCTTTGGAAAGAGCGTCGGCTATCCAGACCAGGTTGATCGAACCGAGGCATCGCAAAGGAATGAATCTCACCCAAGGCGGATACTGGAGTTTGTGAAGGCCTACCATATCCAGGGCCGGGAAGGCATCATTTTCGCACATCAGACCTATAATGCGAGGTTTTTCATCGTACTCCTCGGGAACGTTGATCGCTTTTATCATCGAACCTATCATGTCCACAGAGTAGTTGTTAAAGGAGATAATCCTTTCAGGACACGATCCCATACATATTGCACACCTCCGGCACCTTGTGGGGTGAGGCAACGGAGTGCCTTTTTCATCCTCATTGTACATTCCAAAAGGACATTCTTCCGTGCAACGCTTACACTGGGTGCAACGCTGAATAAACAGGTCCGGGTAGGACATGTCCCCTGAACGCGGATGCACTGCCTTGCCTTGAGAAGTCAGTTCCACGCACTGAATCGCCTTCAAGGCTGCTCCTGTTCCATCAGTGGAGGCTCTACCCGCAGTCATGGGTTGACGGACGCAGCCTGCCGCGTAAATTCCGGTTCTTCGGGTCTCGTAAGGGAAGCACACGAAGTGAGAGTCCGGGAAACCGTACTTTAGTTCCGGTAATGCAGGCCCCTGGCGATATTCCAGGTTCAGAACGGGATCATCCAGAACGGCGGGCTGCATTCCGGTAGCCAAAACAACCAGGTCCACTTCCACCATCACAGGTTCGCCCAGAAGCTCATCCATGACTTCGATTGCCAGTTTGCGCTCAGACCCCTCGCTGATACCGACTTTGGCCGTATCCGTCTTTATAAATACTACGCCGTCCTTCTGGACTTTCTTGTAAAACTCCTCATGTTGCTCGGGGGTCCTCATGTCCTTGTACAAAACGAAGACCTTGTTCTCTTCGTTCTGCTGTTTCACGTACACGGCCTGTTTGAGAGAAACCCTGCAACAGACTGCGCTGCAATAGGGAAGGTGGTCCGGGTCTCGCGAACCCGCACACTGGATGAAGGCTACTACCGACGGCTCCGACCCGTCCGATGGGCAGACTATCTTACCGGCCTTTGCCATCTCCTCCATCTGCACGTTGGTTATTACATCGGCGAACTTGCCGTAACCCAGATGCTCCAACTTCGAAGCATCATAAGGCTTCCACCCCGCGGCCAAGACTATGGAGCCAACCTGAATCGTTCCTGCTCCATTATTGAGGCTCACGTCAAACATGCCCGGCGAGCCGGAAATCTTCTCAATTACCGTACCAGTATGGACGGTAATGTTGGAATTGGCTCTGACCTGTTCAATGGTGCCATGAATTGCTACATCCTCGATGTCTTGATAAGGAGGGGCCGTGGGGGTGTTCTTGTACCACTTGCTCATGTAGCCGCCCAAATCGGGTTCCTTTTCCACCAGGGCGACCGAGTAGCCGGCCAGGCCGGCGTCTAGGGCCGCCTGCAATCCGGACACACCTCCGCCGACAACCAGTATCGACTTGTTTGTAGCCTCTGTATAAGGTTTGGGAAGAGTAGTCTTTTCCACCCGTGTGATGGCCATTCGCATATAATCTTCTGCCATCATCTGAGTATCTTCGTTGCCTGCCGGCTGGCACCAGGCCACATGTTCCCTCAGATTGAGACGTTCAAGAATGGTAGTCATCGGATCAAACCAAAACACATCCGTTTTCACTCTTTCGGAACATGCTCCGAGGACCATACAATTGATGTCGCCTGATTCCAAGTCCTTGGTAATGAGACTTAACCCGTCTGGGCTACACAGCGCAGAATGACTTTCGCAC
>CAINUH010000016.1 GCA_903853735.1 uncultured Desulfomonile sp.
ATCATTCATCGCGATGGACACACCCTCTGGATCAACCATGCTTGCCAACCAGTTTACGGAAAAGAAAGGCAACCATTAGGAAGGCGGGCATGTAACAGGGACATTACCGATCGGAAGCGGGCCGAGGAGCAACTGAGGGAAAGTGAACAAAAATACCGCAGTTTGTTCGAGGATTCCACAGACGGAATCTTTATCAACGAAGTTGATGGTACGCTCGTTGACGCCAATCAGTCTTTCTTTGATCTGTTTGGCTACACCAGAGAAGAGATCTTAGGGACAAGCGTCACTAGGTTGTATGCGAATCCTGAGGACCGTGACCGTTTCCGTCAAGATATAGAGAAAGACGGCTCCATCAAGGACTATCCACTCAGTTTGCTGAAGAAGGATCGAACAGCGATGGACTGCCTGCTCACTGGAACCGTCAGAAAGTCCAATGATGGAACGATTCTCGGATACCGGGGAATAATTAGGGACGTGACGGAACAGAAAAGAACAGAGGCGGCCCTGTTAAATGAAAAAATCCTGACTGATCGCATGATAGATAGTCTACCGGGAGTGTTTTACCTCTTCAATATCGAAGGGAAGTTTCTGCGCTGGAACAAAAACTTCGAGAGAGTATCAGGCCGATCAGCGGAAGAGATTGTCACAATGCGTCCCTTGGATTTTATATCACAAGAACACCAGCTTGCCGTTCAGGATGCTATTAGGGAAGCGTTTGAGGCCGGAGAAACAACTGTTGAAGCGGATTTCATTTCAAAAGATGGAAGTAAGATTCCACATCTCTTTACTGGAAAACAGATCAATCTCGGGAGGACACGCTGCCTTGTTGGGTTGGGTATAGACACAAGAGCGCTGAAACTGGCTGAGGAGGCGTTGAAAGCCGAGAAGTGGCGATTTGAGATGTTAGCCAATAACTCACCCTTCGGCATGGTAATAATTCAGCCCGACGGCTCATTTTCTTATGCAAATCCCAAGTTGATAGAGATATTCGGATACGACCTTGACGATGTCCCTAATGGTAGAGAGTGGTTGAGGAAAGCATACCCAGATCCTGAATACCGGCATGAGGTTATTTCGACTTGGATAAAGGATGCCAGAGGTGCGGTTCCAGGAGAAACCAGACCCAGAGAATTTCGAGTGGTCTGTAAGGACGCTACAGAAAAGATAATTAATTTTCGAACAGTTAGACTGCAATCCGGCGAAGATCTAATGACGTGTGAAGACATCACCGATCGCAAACGGTTGGAGGAAGAGAAGGAGACTTCCTCATTTCTCAATACCCTTATGAACGCCATCCCAATCCCGCTATTCTACAAGGATATAGATGGTCGCTACATCGGCTTCAACAAATCGTTCGAGGAGCTCTTTGGCAAGACCCGGCAGGATCTTGTCGGCAAGAATGCGTTCGACATCTCCCCTGTGGACTTGGCGGAAATCTATCACGCAAAGGATCTCGAGCTCTTTCATAATCCAGGCGCTCAGGTCTACGATTCTCAAGTCAAGGATAGCCGTGGCGAAGTTCACGATGTGGTTTTCCATAAGTCCACATTCTCGGACCCCCAAGGGCATGTTCTCGGACTAATCGGCGCGATTCTCGACATCTCCGAACGCAAGCGGGTCTTAGAGTCGCTTCGGGACAGCGAAGAGCAGTTGAGGGCAGTAATTTACGGCTCTCCAATCCCTCAATTTATGATTAATCAGGATCACAGGGTCACACATTGGAACCATGCGCTGGAAGCTATAAGCGGGATCATGGCTGACCAAGTGATAGGGACGGCACAGCATTGGAAAGCCTTCTACGATGAGCCAAGGCCGACCATGGCAGATTTACTTATAGATGAGGAGTCATATCTGGTTCCAGATTGGTATGCGGGAAAATACAGAAAGTCTAAATTTATAGCTGACGCATACGAGGCTACAGACTTTTTCCCGACGCTGGGCAATGATGGGAAATGGCTGTCTTTTACTGTCGCTGCAATTAGGGATTCAGAAGGCAATATCGTAGGCGCTGTGGAAACACTCCAGGACATCACGGAACAGAAGAGCGCAGAGGAGGAGCTTTTCAAGTCCAAAGAAGAGCTGGAGGAAAGAGTAGCAGAACGCACAGCCAAATTACTGGAAGCATATGAACAGTTGGAGAGCGAGTTAGAAGAACGCGGTAGGATAGAGGATGCCTTGCGACAGAGTGAAGATCGGTATCGTTCCCTTGTGGAGGACAGTTTCGACGGGATATTTGTCCAAAAGTCTTCCATGATCATATTTGCGAATTCACATCTCTACGAGATGCTCGGTTATTCTCCTGGAGAATTGGAAGGCATGGACCACTGGCTGGTCTATCATCCTGACTACCACGATGTCACTCGCCAACGCGCCAAAGCTAGAATGCGCGGCGAAGAGGTCACTCCTCAATACGAGGTAATGCTGCAAAGAAAAGACGGGTCATCGTTCCTAGGTGAGATCAGCGCCCGACCTGTGCAAGTCGACGGAGAGCCA
>CAINUH010000017.1 GCA_903853735.1 uncultured Desulfomonile sp.
CCACGGATACGATATGTGTCGCCGACTGGGGGAGGGAATCGGATCCATCTGGCGGCTGGGCAAGAGTCAGATTTACGCTCTCTTAGCCAAACTGGAACGTGAAGGTCTCGTGATCCACGAAAGAGTGGGGCAGGACAACCTACCTGCCAAAAATATTTTCAGCCTCACAACCGAAGGCGGGAGGGTTGTCAAAGACTGGCTTGAACAGCCGGTGCATCACATCAGGAACATGAGACTGGAGTTCTTGACCAAACTCTGGTTTGCCGGGCAAGCCTCTCCAGATCGAGAACTGCTTCTCATAGAGAAGCAGTTGGACGTCTGCCGAGAGAAAGCAGGGGCCTTGGCTAGACTCAAGGACTCATGCGGAAATCAAGTCGAAGTGCTGTCAATCGACTTCCGGGTAACAATTATCAAAGCCACTGTTTCCTGGTTGGAGGGCTTGCTCGATTCGATTGAGATGGGAAATCCAAACGAGAGAAAAGGAGTGTAAGGAGTGAGTAAGAAACTGATTTTTGCTTTCGCACTGGTCAACCTGGTGTTGGCACTTTTGATTTCGGGAGCTACGGAAAAATGCCTTGGGGCGGACAGCCTAATGGTATTCGCAGGAGCCGCCGGCAAACCGCCCACGGAAGAAGCGGCAAAAGCGTTTGAGGAAAAGACCGGAATCAAGGTTGACGTGATCTTCGGCGGGTCAGGCTATGTGCTTTCGCAAATGATGCTGGGCAAGAAAGGAGACATCTATTTTCCCGGTTCCTCGGATTACATGGAACTGGCAAAGAAGAAAGAGGTTGTTTTCCCTGAAACCGAGAAAATCATCGTCTATCTCGTTCCTGCAATCAATGTCCAAAAAGGAAATCCCAAGAACATCAAAACCCTCAAAGACCTCGCCCGTCCCGGTCTCAAAGTTGCCATAGCCAACCCTGAGGGCGTATGCGTGGGGGCCTACGCCGTTGAAATAATCGAATCACTCTTTACTCCTGAAGAGAAAGAGGCTTTCAGAAAGAACCTCATTAACTACACGGAAAGTTGTGAAAAGACAGCTACCGCAATCTCTTTGAAAGCCGCCGACACTGTTATCGGCTGGAGCGTATTCCGCTATTGGGACCCGGAACGCATCGAGACGATCCCGATTGATAAGTCCCAAATCATCCGCATCGGATACATTCCCATCGCCGTAGCAAAATTCACCTCGAACCGACCGCTGGCACAGAGATTTATTGACTTCCTCTTGTCAGAGGACGGCAAGCGTATCTTCAGAAAATACCATTACTTTATGAGTGCCGATGAGGCGACAGCCTGGGTCGGAGAGAAAAAACCCGTGGGCGGCGAGTACGTGATCCCCAAGGACTGGATCAAGAAATGACCTTTAAGAAGATTTCAATCGCCTGCTCATTCGCCACGTTCGGTCTCTATGCGGTCCTTATTGTGTCCCTGTTCTATTTCTTTCGAAGGGAGACGTTGTTGGACACGTTACTCTCCGAAAGAACTCTCTTTTCCATACGCCTGAGTGTTGTTGCCGCTACGATCAGCACTCTGCTATCCATACTGATTGCGATTCCGTCGGCGTTTGCACTGTCCCGATATGACTTTTTAGGGAAAAGAGCCGTTGACACGATTCTGGAACTCCCCATGATCGTCTCTCCGGCTGCGCTGGGCGCAATGCTGTTGATTTTCTTCAATAACCCACTCGGTTTGTGGATACAGGATCATTGGGTTCAGTTCGTGTTCACCTTCTACGGCATTGTCCTGGCTCAATTCGTGACCATCTGCGGAATATCAACCAGACTCATAAAGGCTGCGATGGACGAAATACCCGTCCGGTACGAGGCGGTTGCCAGAACCCTCGGAGCCTCCCCCGCCAAAGCCTTCCTCACCATAACGCTGCCGCTCAGCAGGAGAGGCATTTATGCCGCCTGCATACTATCTTGGGCAAAGGCGTTGGGGGAATTCGGAGCAACCATTACCATAGCGGGGTCTATGGCGATGAAGACCGAGACGCTGCCCATCGCAATATTTATGAGGCTCTCCAGTGCCGAGATAGAGGGAACAGTGGTCTTGATTCTCATACTCGTGTCTATCGGGCTGAGCATTCTCTATGTCGTCCGCTTGCTCTCCAGGGGATC
>CAINUH010000018.1 GCA_903853735.1 uncultured Desulfomonile sp.
AGCACGTCGGGTTGCCGGTCACCGGGACGTTAAATTTTATTCCCAACAGTTCCCAGGCAGGGATATTTATGGTGAGCTTTACGGCCCGTGATCAGTTTGGACTGACAGATACGAAGACAGTCAAGATCACGGTTGGCAAGGTCAATCATGGTCCTGTTATCACCGTGCCGTCCGCGGCAACAGTGATTGAGGGGAAGTCGCTCATGATTCCTGTAACGGCGAGCGACCCGGACGGGGATACGTTGACTTTTTCCTCCGCCACTGCATTGCCGTCCAATGTAATCATTGTTCCGTCGACAGGTACTATCATGTTCACGCCCGCCGCCGGTCAGGCTAGCACGCAGCCATATTCCATCACCGTTGTGGCCAGCGATGGAAAGCTGTCATCTTCGGCAACGGTTCAGATAACCGTCAATTCCGGTGCAACGGGATCCGGCTCAGATGCATGGGCGTTTACGGTTGATCCTGTGGAAAGCCCGTCCTTTCTCACAAAGCAGCGTATCACGGGCACAGTTGGATCCGGTGTAAGTGTGGTGGTACAGCCGGCAAAATCTGCCTTAATCACTGGTATGAACCCCGCGACTGTTGAGCAGGGTGCAAAAGTGGATGTTATTCTCACCGGGGATTCTGCCGCCTATGCTACCCATTTCGCGAACGGGACGAGTAAAGCCGATTTTGGACCGGGGATCACGGTGAATTCTATTACCGTAACCGGTCCATCCCAGGCCACAGTCAATGTCACCGTTGCGGGAACTGCCACTGTAGGGGCGAGATCCGTCAATATCGTTACCGGCAGCGAAACGGCGGTGTCGGTGGTTGCCTTTAGCGTCTTTAAGGGTAAAACAAACATCACGGGGAAGATTATCGACAGCACGACAGGGATGGCTATTGCCAACGCAATCGTGACGATTCAGGGTTCGAACATTTCTGTCCTCACAGGAGCAGATGGCAGTTTTACCTTATATGATGCCCCATCGGGCCAGCAAGTCCTGCTCGTCAATGCCCAGGACCACCAATTGATTCAACTGCCCATTCAAGCCCAGACCGGTGTAAAGCAGGATCTCGGCGACATGAAAACTGACTCGACAGTATTTAACGCCAACGCTCCGGCCTCGGCCTCGCTTGTGAGTCTGATCTCTCGAGTCTACATTGGTCCCAATGATAAGCGTACAATGGAAGATCTGAAACAGACGGTTATTGACGCCGTTCAGTATGTGGGGGGAAGGGATCTTGGTGTAGTTGACGAATACGGCAACGAACTGAATCCAAGCGTCACCGATACGCCCTTTTTCAGGCTCAGTTCAGGCGCTGTCGAGACCATCGCCATGCGTGCAAAGGTCGACCGTACGACCACGCTTGCTGAGTTACTGTGGAATTTCACCCAGATGTTCCAATGGAAGGAAGGAGACGGATATCTCGGAAAACCCAACCTGGGACAGTGGATTATGTCCATCCAGAATTTGGTGAATGCAGCGTGGGCAAACCCGACGGATCCCACTTCGCGGCTTTTTATCCTGCTGTTCAACAACGACAAGAATCTTAAACATTCTCCACCGACCATTGTCCCCGACTTCCCTTTGAACGAACTCCAGGCGTCTCTCATGCGGTTCACTCTCTTTTCTATGGGGGCCCGTGCTATAGACCCGATTGACATCTTGAACGCTCTCCCAACTG
>CAINUH010000019.1 GCA_903853735.1 uncultured Desulfomonile sp.
AGCGGCAGTTCGTCTTCGAACCACTGTTTATGGCCTTCCCTCCACGTTTTCTTGAAGGTGAGTCGGAGCCAGTCCATCTCCTGCTTTAGACTTCCCATCATGTAATCCCCCGCCGGGATACGGACCAGATTCATGCCAAGGGAGTTGGTATGTATTATCTTCTGAGGCGGTTTATCCAGAAGGGCCTTGATTCCCTGCAAAGCCGTGAGCCACTCCGAACACTCTCTCGCGCTTTCATCCCCCCCGCTTTCGCATTCTCTGAGCGTTTGACGAATAAGTTCTGCAGCTCGAGTGGTGTCTCCTTCCGCCACCATCTCTCCCGCACGACGAACCTGATCTGAACTGGGACGAGCGGCAGATTGTCGGCCCGTCTCGTCAGGAGGGTTTTCAGCCTCGTCAGCGGCTAATTTAACAAAATCAATGCTGGTATGAAGTTTTCCCCACGACGGCGATATCGGTGCGAGTGAAGACCTTTGTGAACTAGGACCAAACGGCGGCTTAACGCCACCCATACCATATTCACTAATAATTCCTGAGGCTGCTGTGACTTCTGATACACTAATTATAATCACATAGATGTAACATAGCGTTACAAGCAAATGTTTGAGCATGGCGATTAATTCCTCGGTTGCGTGCTGAACTGGATCAAACCGGCTTCCCATAAGGATTTCCGAGGTCAAATAGGCAAAAATGACCAGCGGAAAAAAACCTTGACAAAAATCCCAACACGGAGAATCCTATCAGACCACGGGGACGAGTCAAGGTCGTTCTTGGCAGTGCCGGGGGGCGCGGCGGGATAACGGAGTGGGCATAGTATGGAAAAAAGTATTGACAACCGATGTGAGTCGTGATAGCCAATAAAATATACTGTGTACATTCAATAGGGAATAACTGTTTTCGATTTGGAGAACAGCCGAAACAGTCTCTTATTTTATGAGGAGGTAAGGAATTCGATGAAAAGATTTACATTGATGCTTTTAGTTGTTGGGATGGTTGTTGTGTTGTGCGCATCATTCGCTACGGGCCAACGCCGTATGGCGTGGGCACCTTTTGCCACTTGGGGTGGATGGGCGTCCAGCAGTGGATCGTCAAGCGGATGGTTCGGAAGTTCCTCGAGCAGTGGCTATTGGCCCGCAAGTTCCTCGAGCAGTGGAGTGGCGGCATATTGTTGCGTGCCGGCATCGAGCAGCAGCAGCGGTTACGCGTATTGCTGTGTCCCGGCGTCCAGCAGCAGCAGCAGCGGTTATTGGCCTGCAAGCTCATCCAGCAGCGGATCGTCGTCAAGTGGGTGGTTCGGAAGCTCCTCGAGCAGCGGTTATTGGCCTGCGAGTAGCTCTTCCAGCGGCTGGTTCTGATAACCATCAACCTGGTCGTCTAGATCTTGATAAATTATTGCGAAAACGAGGCGGTCTGCCCTGCGTGGATCGCCTTGTCTTATTGTAATGCAAAAAAATGACGCCACCTTTTCATCGAGTCCCCCGGTTGATCTATACATGGGGCGCGTTCGGCGCGGTCGTCGTATTTTTTCTGTTTTCCTGCCAAGGCCAGCAGGCCTCCAAGAGCAAAAAGCTGGAACATGCGAGCAAATTGGCTGGAACATGGATCCTTAACGCGAAAATCACAGAGGGCCTGGAAGTGCAGGTCAATGAGCGTCTGATGAAACTCACGCTGAATGCAGGAGGGACTTTCCGAGCACATTACCGGGGAGATGGAAATCAAGCCTGGATTGTGGCGGGACAGGGCGGATTTTCTTATGACCCTCCCATGCTCAACTTATATTGGGAGTCCGGATCGGTTTCGGCCTTTCTGGTCAGCCAGACGGAACCTGATCAGATTCTCATCCATCATGGCCGCAACCTGGCGCCACTAAAGGATCAGGAACCGGATGAGATTTTTGTCCGGCAAAAGATAGAAAAAGGCCCTATCAGAACCCCTTCCTGACAAGCCACATGGTCTCAATGCCGGGCTGCGAGGTTGAGCAGACCGCCAGCCACCAGGATCTGTTTCTGCCTGTTCGTCACATCAATACGCAGGGGAACCTTCTTCCCTGATGGAACAACCTGGGCAACCAATTCCGTCTGACCATACTGTATTGCACTCCTCAGGCTTTCAAACCTCAGTTTCTCGCCCTGGAGCAAGTGGTCATAGTCATCCGGATCGACGAACGTCAATGGAATTATCCCGAAGTTGATGAGGTTTGCCTTGTGAATTCTGGCAAAACTCTTCGCGATCTTAGCGCGAACGCCGAGGAATCGTGGAGCA
>CAINUH010000020.1 GCA_903853735.1 uncultured Desulfomonile sp.
GTGATCGGGATTCACGCAAGTCTTAACCTCGCAAAGATGGTCTAGTGTAAGCCCCTCCGGTATTTTTCCTCGATGCAAAATATAAGCAAAACGATGCGCCGGAAAGTTATGGCCATTAACCCAGAAGTTCCCATACCTACTATTCTTTGGACCTCCGCAACCCGCTTTCCAAATCCAGCATGGACCTAGTTCTGGTCTGATTGGTGAAATCGGGCCTTCCTTGTCAACCTTGACCCAGAAATTGTCCTTCAATCGGTCGGCTTCTACGGCGTCAAATAGGTTGGGCATCCGGTCCCTCCATCACGGCTAGAATCCTGTCCAGTTCTCCGTTTGATAGCGCATCCCGCATGGAGCGTACCACCATCTCTAGAGCGAGTGTCTTGTTGTGTACCCGTTTTATGATGCGCTCCCATTCGGCGTGAAGCTCTGAGCAAATGTCCGGATTCTTAGTCTCCAAGACGAACTTCGTCACTCGCTTATTGTTCTTAATGCGTTCCTCTTGATCCTTTTCTACCCAGGTTACGTGAATCTTCTGCTCGCCCCGCCCTTGCGAGACTTCAAACTTCAACTTCTCTAGTTCCTGCCGGACGGTAGCCACCTATTTAGCCTTTAGAGGTGCAAACGGCACTCCGCGCTTCTCTAGTTCATACTTCAGGGCTTCAAGTTGCTCTCCGTTAGCCACGATTGCTCCGGACACAGGACTCCATAGCTTCTTGAGGATGTCTTTATTGGCCGTCTTTAGTTCCTCTGAGCCTGTAATCTCGGCAGTCTGGGACTCATCGAACCAGACATAGAAAAGACTTTGGACAACACCCTTAGAATCCAGCTTCTTTTTGGCTACCGAGAGCTGTGCTTCCTTCGACCCACCGCCCGGTTCACCGATGCTGTTCCCGTCGTCATCTTCCTCGGCGGCTACTCCAGCAAGACTCTGCCATGAATAGCGACGGCTGTAGGTTATGGCTATTCCACAGGTCTGGGCGTCAAACTTCAGACCCCAATTAAACTTACCGCCGTCTTGATATTCCTTGATCTTTGCCGTTGCAGGTAACACAGTCTCGTTTTCGTACCATTCCCCCGAACTGTGGGCAAGTACGCTTAAAACGCCTGCGGATCGCTCCTGTGACCTAATAATGGGGTGTTGGATGATGACTAGACCTTCGGCGGCTAAGGCAGGCTGAGTAGCGTCAATAACTGCCGCAAGGTCTGCATACATGGCCTTCTTTTTCTCAGTAGTGTAGAAGGTATTCTCTACGGACTTCTTGATCTTGGTGTATTTGAGTTGGGCCTTGGCGAGCGATTCAACTAGCTTTCCGATGGACTCTGAGCGCCGGATGATTACCTTCGCCTCGTATGGGGCTACGTTCATTTCTTGTTCTGGGAACGGATAGTGCTCGCTAGCCATTAAAGTTCTCCTTCTGGGCCTTGCGGAGATAATCGCCCATATCTGCCATTCGGTCTGAATACTCTCCCATCGCTTCGTTGAAAACAGCGTATTGAGTGTCATCGTCAAGGTCGTAGAAGTCTTTCCCGTACCGATTCTCGGCCAGCTCCTCGGCAATCATTTGCATGTCATATTTGTAATCACCGCTTGGATACATTTGAATCCTCCTTGTCCATCATTGCGTTAAACTCTTTTGTGGCTTCTTCTCGCATCTTGTTCAGTCCCCGACTCCATCTAGGTCTAAATTCTGAGTGATGCTCGTTATGGCAGAAACGGCAAAGCGTAA
>CAINUH010000021.1 GCA_903853735.1 uncultured Desulfomonile sp.
AGCGGCAGTTCAGGAACTCCCGGACAGTGGAACGGCGTTTATTTGAACGTGAACAATGACCCCGTGGTTCCCATCACCAAACAGAATTTCACTTCATTTGGCTATGCGGTGGTCACAGTCAACGGTAGCAGTGTCACCCAAGTTTGGCGGGCAATGGACACGACAACTGCCACGTTTTCCGACTGGCCGAATTCTGAAATTGCACTGGACTCCTTCGCATCAAGCGTCGCAGTTGAGCAACGCTGAATTGCCAACGTGCGCCTGACAAGAATATAAGAGATCAACTTTCAAAAGGAATACGACACCCAAGAACCCGGGATTAGCTTGGATAAAGCAAAGAAAGACTGAATAAAGGAGAACGGCATGAAATTGAAAAGACACTTTTTTGTAATGGCCTGCGCATTGATGATTTTGATATCAGGCACGGCGAATGCTCAGCCACAGCCCCCGATGTTAAGCGTCACGAATGGGAGTTGGGTGTACCTCTCCTGGACCGAAGTCGCGGGAGCAACGGGTTATACCCTGTCTTATGCCCCAATGCCCTATACGGGCCCGGCGTCCATCGTGAACGTGGATATGGGAACTCAAAAAAGCCTGTCAGGCGGACTTCCGGCAGGCTCCGCCTATTATGTGGCAGTCAAGTCCCACGATAATACCGGTGTGAGCCAATTCTCCAATGTTGTATCGGTTATCATGGGGTCATACCCGATCGCAGCGGATGTGTTCACCACACTGCAGAAGACGGTTTCACCCGTTGCATTGTCTTTGATCACGACGCAGATTCCCGTGGCGGATCTGACGCTTTACGAAGTCTTCGGCTACAGTGCGTGGCAGGAAGGGCCCGGCCTGTCTTTGGTCAAACGGACCGACATCATGCCGGCCGGCTACTCGGGTGCCTCTGTAACAAATACGGGGCGTCTTTTGAATTTCTTCTCAATGTCCGACGTCCATCTGGCCGATAAAGAATCTCCGGCTCAGGGGAACTACTACGGCTGGACCGCGGCGTTTGGTTCAGGTGCTTCAGGTAGTTACGCAATTGCGGCATATTCACCGATTATTTGCTATATGACCCAGGTCCTTGATGCCGCCGTCCAAACGGTCAACGCCATCCACAATCAGAGGCCGTTTGATTTCGGTATTTTTCTCGGCGATGCGATTAACAACACTCAGTACAATGAACTCAGGTGGTATATGGACATTCTGGACGGCAAGGAAATCACCCCCAGTTCCGGCGATCACATCGGATCAAGCTATATCGATTATCAGAAACCCTACCAGGCGGCCGGACTCAACAAATCGATCCCCTGGTATCAGATTGTCGGCAACCACGATCAGTTTTATGGGGGCGCTTTTCCTGAGAGTGATTACACCAGAAGTCTCCATGTCGGAGATACGATCAGCAACGCAAGCAGCAATATGGCTCAACCCCCAAGCATTGATAACCATGGTTATTATATGGGCGTTGTCGATGGATCGACACCTGACGGGGACATCAGGGGCGTGGGGCCGGAAGCGTACTTCGCGACTCCCCCGAAGGTAGCCGCCGATCCGGACCGCAGATCGCTCAGCACAACGAACATCTCAAATGGCGGTGTAACGGGCTCCTCGACCTTGAATTGGATGAAAGAATTCTTTAATACCTCATCGATTCCGGTGGGTCACGGATTCACGCAGGCCAACATCGACAGCGACTTAGCCTGTTATACCTTTGAACCAAAGACGAATATACCGATCCGGGTCATTGCGCTGGATGATACCTGCAAGCCGAATGTCAATGCGCAGGTTCCCCCTTATTATGCCAAGGGCTGTATCGACCAGATACGGTACGAGTGGCTTGTAAGCGAACTGGACAGAGGCCAGGCCGACGGCATGCTCATGATCATCGCCGCGCATGTACCGATCGCACCTCAAACGGGCCTCACGAATCCGACCCCCTCACCGCAGTACTACGTTCCTCCCACCCCCGACCCCCATTCCATTAAAACCGATAATGAACTGCTCACCACACTCCACAACTATCCGAATCTCATCCTGTGGCTCGCGGGACATCGTCATATGAACACCATTACGGCACAACCCTCGTCCGACTCCTCCCATCCCGAATATGGCTTCTGGGAGGTCGAGACCGCATCACTCAGAGACTTTCCCCAGCAGTTCCGCCGTTTTGATATCGTCCGCAACAGCGACCACACCATTTCAATAATTGCGGTAGATATTGATCCAGC
>CAINUH010000022.1 GCA_903853735.1 uncultured Desulfomonile sp.
CCAGACTTCCCCATAGCCACCAGGAAGCTTATTAGGGAGTTTTCCCGGGAGCGCCACCATTTTACGGGTAACAACACCTTCGCCGCCATCGGATTCATCCTTCTGATCGTCTATGTGGCAGAGCACAAGAGAGTTGCATAGCAAAAGGTTAGGCCAGCGTTGCATAATATGCTGTTCGCAAGCATGCGTTGAGAAGGCATAGTGCTGTCGTCCATCCTTGACGGCGGAATTGATACCGTTTTCGCTATAGCTGCGAGCGCTAAGCTCGAAGTAAGTTGATGTATCCAGGATGACGGTGCGATAACCAAGCTTCTCAATTTCCTGTTCAAGATATGCTGTTCGCGTAACAAATCGAGGGTAAGCTGTCGGCTTAAAGGGATTGGGCTCTCCCCAATACTCGACTCGGGCAATGAGTTTGGTGTCGTCACTGTTGGAATAGACCTCACGGTAGTAGCAATGGTCGCTCTTTAGGTAGCCAGTGGCCTTGCCTCGGTCCAGATAGGCCTTTTCCTTGCCCGGCGGGTCGGTGGATAGAACTAACATTGGCTTGGGAAAGGTAGCGGCTAAGGTTGATTTGCCGCCGCCAGGCCGGCCCATAAAGAGGCCATGGATGTTTTCATGCAGCTTTTCGTCGGTCACATCGAGCCTCGTTCTACTACAGCCTTGTGGACTGTATCATAGTCAGCTTCATAGGTCTCCAATAGAGTTCCCTTATTGCCTTCGGAATCGTAACTCCCCTTGCGCAAGGCAAACTGCAAATATTTCCCATCGTCACACTCCCACCAATTGACGATCCAGTGGACCGGTAGGGCATAGCGCATACCCGATAAAGTCTTGACATGGATAAAGGGATCGGATTGAGAGGGGCGATCGACGCGGATGCGGTGAGCTTTTTCTAGCGTCGGCTCTTCCCACTGCGAAATTTTCGTTCCTGGTCCTAGTTTCTTTTTTCCCACTTGATTCTCCATGTAGTGCTCTTTAAGCGTTTTCATATAAGCCACTAGATATCACTCCTGCATCGCGCGCTGGCCGTTGCATGAGATGATTCTTGTTGAGCCGGTGACTCTGACAGAACGGTTTCATCTCGCACGTATTGCAGAAGCCGCCAATCAGCCCCTGTTGAGGTACGAACTGAATCCCGTCAAGCCGCATCTTGCCGTCGACCAGGACCTTGTAATAGTCCATAGACGTCGCAATGGCTGCCTTCTCCCACTGAGCGATGTCCTCGGCTGACCGGGTAAACACTCTACTGGCGAACTTGACGTGAGACAAATAGCACTGATCAAGTGGCAGTTTGTGCTCGGCGCAGCTTCGGTAGCCACCTTTTATTTTGAGATTCTTTGGATCAGCCAGATCAGGAAGTGGGTTAAATTGAATGCCGGCCACATGGACCCCGTCAACATCATAGCCAGCATGACGCGAGCCCCAAACATGTCCCGTGATTTGGCCGTCCATGTCATATTTGTTGAACCACTTGTCGTCAATATACTCGCCGGTTTTCCATTCGTGCGA
>CAINUH010000023.1 GCA_903853735.1 uncultured Desulfomonile sp.
ATTTCGAACAGGTACGGGTTAAGTCCTGCTTCCTCGCACGCACTCATGAAAAGTGGTTCGTGAGTTCGCGGAGTACAGGACGCTACGACCACGCGATTCAGTTTTTCCCTGGGAATGGCCTCTTTGATCTCGTTTATCCCACCTTCGGAGCAGGTGTAGAGGTTTTCCTGAACAAAGACTACTCCAGGCAAAGTTTTTGCATGATCGACGAGTTCCTGCATGTGCAAGTATCCCGCGATGTTGGAACCACAGTCGCAAACAAAAACCCCTATTCTCACTTCAGATTTGGATTGGTCTTTCAACACTACATCTCCATCAAACGGCAAGAGACCGGTTGCCTATCATTACGGCTTCAGCAGCCCGAGCAGCAGCACTGCCGGCCTGGACCACGGACTCAGGAATGTCCAGCGGCCCCTGGGCGCATCCACACGTGTAGATTCCTGGAATACTCGTATCCAACGGCCTATTCGGGTGAGTCTTAACGAAGTTGTTTTCGTCCAACTCCACACCGAGAAGGCTGGCCACGCCACTGATCCCACGTGAAGCCGAACACGCATTTGCCAGTATCACCATGTCGAGGGTCAGGCTCACAACCTTACGCAGTTCAGTGTCCTCATAACAAACCACCGGATTAAGATCCCCGTCCTGAACAATCTCAGCCACTCTGCCGCGAATGTATTTGACACCTGAGACCTTGGCGCCTCTTACCTTGTATTCCTCGAAACCCTTTCCTACGGTTCTCAGGTCCATGTAAAAAATGTAGGATTCCGTTTCCGGCTCGTGCTCCTTTGCTATTATGGCTTCCTTGATCGAATGCATGCAGCAGTAGCTTGAACAATACTTGTGAAAGCGAAAATCTCGCGACCCCACACATTGGACGAATCCAAGCTTCTTGGCTGTGTGGTACCTGTGCACATGATCTTCAAGACGCGTCTGCTCCTCCTGAAGCTTCATCAACTCATCGGCGTTCTCCGATTTCTCGGCTTTCTTGATCAACTTGGAAAGGTCTTTGAGCCGAGCTTCGCCGTGAATCACCGACGGCCTACTCAAATGGCCCTTGGTAGGGCCGCCCGCACTGAGGAGACGTTCCATTTCAAGTGACGAAATCACATTGGGGAGCCGACCGTATCCGTATTCCGATATCTGAGCGGCGTCAAAAAGCTCGTACCCGGTGGACACGATCACTGACGCCACGCTAAGCTCAACATCCAAATCTTTTTGCTCGTAGTCAATTGCTTTGGCCTGGCATACCTTCGCACATACCCCGCATTTACCACCCTGGAGCACCTTGCAGTTGTTGGGATCTATGGTGTAAACGGAAGGAATTCCCTGGGCATAATCCTTGTAAATAGCTTTGCGCTGGTCCAGACCAAAATTAAACTCATTCGGCACCTTGGTGGGGCACTTTTCAGCGCAAGCTCCACATGCAGTGCATCTGGTTTGGTCGACAAAGCGAGCCTTTCTATGCACATTCACTTTGAAATCACCTAACCGGCCCGAGAAATCAGTTACTTCACTGTAAGCCAACAGGTTTATGTTCGGATGCCGACCGACATCCAGCAGCTTGGGCGAAAGAATTCATATTGTACAGTCGTTGGTGGGAAATGTTTTGTCAAGCTGGGCCATTTTCCCGCCAATGCTCGGGTTCTTCTCCACCAGGTGGACACGAATCCCCATTTCGCCCAGATCCAAGGCGGCTTGCATGCCCGCGATCCCGCCGCCGATTATAAGAACCTCACGTGATGCCATACTGTTACCGTCCTTAGTCCAGTGTCGAAGGCGAATAAGTATTATGTATTAACGCTGGTAAATTCAATACTATCAAAACGATCAGTTCGCCTGAGTCAAGTTTTTAAGGCCTGTGCCAGAAGGTCGTTTATGTCTCTAATCTTCAGATTCTTATCCGTATCACGAAGTGCACAATTCAGATGCACTCGGCATTTGGGGCATGCGGTCACCAGGGTGTCAGCGCCGACAGCCACTGCTTCATCGAGACGTCTTTTTTGTATTTCCTTGGAGCACGCTGAACAGTTCATCCACGCACTTGTGCCGCAGCACAGACCATTTTCCCTGTTGTGTTCCATTTCTCGAAGGACAACCCCGGGAATGCCGGCGATCAAGTTTCTCGGCGCATCCATTATCCCGGCCTGGCGACCCAGGCGACACGGGTCATGATAGGTCAACACACCGTCCAATGGATCCAGTTCCACCGACCCTTTCTTGAATTCCGAGGCCAATAGTTCGTAAAAATGGACCGGCTCGAATCCCAGTTCACCCACAACTTCAGGATAATACTTCTTGAAAGTGAGATAACCTTCCGGACAGTGAAACACTACCCGTTTGACACCAAGACCTCGTATGAGGTCAACATTACGCTGTGCCAGGCGGGCAAAATTCGCACGGTCGCCGTTCCACATGAGGTCATGGCCGCAACAGCGCTCGTCATCATGAATTATTGGTTCGATCCCTAAAGTGTTGAGGAGCTTGAGCACCCCGCGCGGCCCGTCCATGACGTCCAAGCCCCAATCGTCCAAGAATTCCACCTCGAAGAAAGGAGAGCATCCAACAAAAAAATAGGTGTCGCCATGGTCGGATATTCGGCCTATCTCACGGGCCCACTCCGTCCTGCTCTGTTTCACTTCCAGAGTTTGCAGACGCATTATGCCCTGGAAAAGTCCTCGATGCGCCTGGACTCCCCCTTTACCACGACGTACAGCCTCTTCCCTAACCATCCTTACGAACTCCGGGTAATCGATATTGGATGGGCACCGTGAACTGCACTGGCCGCACGACAGACAGGACCAAATATTGATATCCTCAAAGGGGTTTTCTTGTTCACCCATGAGGACCTTTTCAACCATGAGACGAGGGGAAAAGTCGGGGGTTACTCGGGAAACCGGGCAGCTTCCCGTGCATATCCCGCAGTCTAAACAGTAATAAGCATGTGTTCGATCCACAATATCGGGTAAATTCATGCTGCGGTCTCTCTTTTTATAATAGGATTCTTTCCCAGTTGTAGTATTGTCTCGGTAAACTCACGTATTGTCTGGGCAAACCTGATGCCCTCTGATGCCGATATCCATTCCTTACGGAGGCGAGCATCTTCTATTCCCAGCAGTTTCATTAACTTCCTGGTTTTCTCAATGACTTTGACAGCTTTTTCATTACCTTCCAGGTAATGGCATTCACCAATGTGTCAACCAGTTACAAGGACACCGTCAGCTCCTTTTTCAAAGGCTTTGAGAATGTATGACGGCGCGAGCATACCCGAACACATCAGGCGGATCAGGCGAATACTGGGAGGGTATTGCATCCTTCCCACCCCGGCCAAATCCGCTCCCGCATACGAGCACCAATTACAGGCGAACGCTATGATCTTGGGATCAAAATCTTGAGTCATTTTCACTCCCGTTATTGATCAATAAACCTCAGTAAATTTCTTAGCACCTCGATCACATTACTTTGGTCTCAGGCAATGGCTGCATCGATCATTTGTCCAATCTGCTCATCCTTGAAGTGGCGGACCTGGGCCGCTCCCGTGGGACATGCTACGCCGCACGCCCCGCATCCCTTACAGAGAGCGGGATTGATCTGAGATTGTAATATGCCTGTGGCCGCTTCCTTTAACTCCGGCGCATGGAAAGGACATACATCGACGCATCTGCCGCATCCCCTGCACAGGAATTGATCTACCACCGCGACCATCCCTGGTGCTTCCACATAGCCTCTTGCGAGAACCTGTGCAGCATGCGAACCCGCAGCTTCCGCTTGGGCTATCGACTCGTCGAGCGGCTTGGGATAATGGGCGAGCCCTGCCAGAAAAACGCCGTCAGTCGCAAAATCAACCGGCCTCAGCTTCATGTGGGCTTCGAGAAAAAAACCGTCCTCGTTGACGGAGACCTTGAATAGCCTGGCCAATTCTCTGTTATATTCACTTGGAATAATTGCGGCCGCCAGAACCAAACTGTCGACTTCAAGGTTTATGGTTCCGCCCAACACCAAGTCTTTGAACCTCACAGTTAATTTGGCGCCAACTTCCACGACAGGAGGATCTTCCGGCTCATAGCGAGCGAATATAACGCCTAAGCGCCTTGCTTTCTCGTAGTACGGCTCATTGAGCCCGAAAGTCCGCACATCCCGGTACAGAACGAATATGTTAGCGGTAGGATTGGCTTCTTTGAGAGTTATGGCTTCCATGACCGTGTGGTTGCAGCACACCTTGCTGCACCATGGCCGTTCGTCACACCTCGACCCCACGCACTGGATGAACACGGTAGTCCCCGCGTTCATTACTGCCGGATCTTTGGTTCCTGTTGCTTGACTCATTTCCAGATGAGTTCTGATCCGCTGGTCCAGGCCGTACCCATAAACATCAGGCTTCCATTCACCGGCACCTATGGAAACGACCGCCACTCCGTGTTCGATCTCCTCAGGTTCACTGCCATTAGAACTTATCTTGGTCTTGAAATTGCCTATGAAGCCTTGAACCTCTTCGATATGTGAGTTGAAACGGACGGTGATTCGATCATGAGAAGTAACCTTATCGATCAGTTCACGCACAAACGGCTGAATATTTTCATTCTTCAGTGTGTGGACCAGCCTCAAGGCATTACCGCCAAGCTTATCGGTTGCCTCGAGCAGATGCACCTGGAACCCCTGGTCTGCGATGTTGAGAGCGGAACTCATGCCGGCAACGCCGCCTCCGATTACCAGTGCAGCCTGCACCATAGGCAACTGCTGGTCTTCCACTTGTTCCAACCGGGCGGTCCTGACAACCGCCATACGGATCAAGTCTACAGCCTTATCGGTAGCTTTCTCTTTCTCCTGCATGTGGACCCACGAACAGTGCTCTCTGATATTGGCCATTTCAACCAGGTACTTGTTCAACCCGGCCTCACGAGCCGTTTCATGAAAAAGAGGGAGATGGGTTCGGGGAGTACAGGACGCAACTATCACTCGATTAAGGTTATTTTCTGTAATGGCTTTTTTGATCTGTATTTGAGCGTCCTGAGAGCAAGTGAAAAGATTCTCGTTTGCGTACGCGACTCCGGGGATATTCCTGATACGTTCCACCACATCCGGGACATTTACTGTGGAGGCAATATTGATGCCGCATCTGCAGACAAATACGCCTATTCTCGGCTCTTGTCCGCTGAAATCCTTTTCAGGGGGAAGTTCTTTCTTGACGGTGAGCGTATTCCGGTTTTCAGCGAGCATG
>CAINUH010000024.1 GCA_903853735.1 uncultured Desulfomonile sp.
ATCGGATCAAACCAAAACACATCCGTTTTCACTCTTTCGGAACATGCTCCGAGGACCATACAATTGATGTCGCCTGATTCCAAGTCCTTGGTAATGAGACTTAACCCGTCTGGGCTACACAGCGCAGAATGACTTTCGCACTTGGCTATGGTGAACTCTTTGGCTACCCCGGCGAGGGCGTCCAAATCAACAGATTCTCCGATGCCGCATCCAGAACATATATAGACTCCGATTTTTTGATCCATAATAACTACCTCTCGACTGTGCCTTGAATCGCTTTGAGCGCTGCAGCAGTTGCGTCTTGCAGGCAAGCCGCTACCTCCATAGGCGCTTTGACGCATCCCGCAGGAATGATGCCGGACATGCCCGTTGAAGTGGCAAAGCCAAAGTCATCATATTCCATTCCAAGGTCGGGTCTTACTTTGGCGGTGCTGGGAACCATCCCGACGGCCAGAACAACCAGGTCAACAAGCTGTCTTACCTTCTCGCCTCTGCCGATGTCCTCACCCTCTACGATGAGACCGCCTGATGAGAGATCTTCAGAGATCCTGGCGATCTTGCTTTTCGTGAGAATCACGTTCTCGTCCTGGTCAACTTTCATATAAAAATCTTCGTACTTGCCCATGGCCCGGACGTCGATATAGTAAATGTACGCCTTGCTTTCCGGAACTTGTCCCCTGATATAGGTCGCGTGTTTGAGTGACGCGAGGCAGCATATTCCTGAGCAGTATGCCAGGTGATTTTCATCACGCGACCCGGCGCACTGAACAAATGCCACGCTCTTTACTTCTTTACCGTCTGAAGGTCTGACAATCTTGCCGCCTGTGGGGCCGTTGTGGGCAGCAAGACGTTCGAACATGAGGCTGGTCACAACATTTGGAATTTTGCCCAAGCCCAGGTAATCGACTTTTTCAACTTCGTAAGGATCCCACCCTGTGGCCCAGACTATTGCTCCCACATTGTAGGTAATCTTGGCAGGTTTCATCTCCAAATCTATGGCATTATAGTCACAGGCTTGGGCGCATTTCCGTGCCTCGTCGGTTCCTATTATTTCAGGGGCCAACACGTACTTGAAAGGAAATGCCATCGCATGAGGCAGATACGCCGCCTTTACGGAGTCCATGCCGTAGTTGACTGCATTGGGAATTTCAGTATCGCACACCTCTGCACACTTCCCGCAAGCCGTGCAATTGTCGTTGACATACCTCGGACTGATCGACACGGTGACCGCAAAGTTGCCTGGACCACCGTTGACGGACTCCACTTCCGAGAGAGTGTGAAAAGTTATCTTCGGGTTTTGTTTGATCCGCCTGAAGTTGATTTCGAGGCCGCAATAAGGGGGACATAATTTGGGAAAGTACTGGTTTAAGGACGTGACTCGTCCGCCCAGATAAGGGTTCTTTTCCACCAAGATGACTTCCGATCCTGCCTCTGCGGCTTCGACAGCAGCGGTCATACCGCTTATCCCGCCTCCCACCACCAGGATCTTGTGCCTTTCATCACCCATGGACTACCTCCATCTCGCTTGTGTCGGAATTTACTCGATTCTAATCGCGTTGTTAAGCTCTACGTGTCTGAATTACGATTCCCACAAATAAGCCATTTTTTGGGAAAATATCAACGTTCTTGTGCCAATCAATAAAATGCCGTGCCACGGTCCGGCAACCTTTGCCGTCCTAGTCAGCCACTTCCCTCAATTTCCGAAGGCCGTCCTGTCGGGCCGCTTGAAGGTTAACAGCTTGGGGCTTTCCGGCAGGGCGTTTCTGACGGTATGATTGTGGTCGAGTGCTATTTTCAGGAAGTTGCGGATCAGTGTACCTCCGGCAGACTGGCTGCTCATTGAAGACTCGGGATGTCCCTGGATACCGTAAACCGGTTTAAAAGGATGGCGAATGATCTGGTTTGGGCTGATCCTTTCGGAAGCCAGCAAAACAAACCCAGGCGGAAGGATTTTAACCTCATCGTAATGGCTTTGAACGATCCGCAAATTTCCTTCTATTCCACCGAAAATTGGATCCTGTGAAGTGACGGTTAACGGTATGAATCCGGTTTGACGGTCTCGAGAGTAAGCCATACAATCATCCTCACCGGCTCGGATTGGACCCACCTTTCCTCCGAACGCGAGAGCCAACGCTTGATGCCCCCCACAAATACCCAGTATGGGGATGTTCATTTCTTCAGCTATTAGTGGTAATACCCACAGAAAATTCTGTAAAGCGATACCCCGCTCTCCGGTGTACCGACACCAGGGAGTGCCCTGCGGACTTAGGACAATGAATTCAGGTTGAGTTTCAGATACGAGTTCTGGAGTGACCTGGCTAAAGTGGAGAATCAACCCGTTGGGATTTCCCGATAGTTCTCTGATCACAGAGTGTAGTCGTCTACAACCGCCGGCACATCCTTCCGGAGTAAGGCCCACCATGATCCAGGGCCTTCGTACGGTTGGCTTGGATTGGGAAACATACTTATCGACAGACTCGGCGCAAAGACCCGAGACGAACACACAGGTGCATATCACGCAAAGCAGCGCGCCCCTCAACACGCGCCCATTCACAAATACGTTCATAAAGGAATCTCAGATAGACAGATTTACAATTGTCCATCTTATACACCCTTGGACGACTAGTATGCAACTCCAAATCCAGCGATGAAGAATGAAAAGTAAGGCATGGGTAATGGTGTCCTCTATGGAGAGATTGCATGAGTAGGATGGGGGCCCGTTGACGGCCAAGGGCCTTTAGCCCCGGAATGGGTCGGTATCGAGCGGTTTAAGTTTGTGTGCACAGAAAAACGAACAGAAGGATACGGACAGGGGCTCAGCAGTTGTTCACGAGGTATCGCAAAATCTCATTTGAAAGAGCCATGCGGTTATGGCATAGAGCAGCGCTTTGCCAGCGGGGACGTTTCTCAGGGCTTCCAAGAGTCTGAATGCCAGGTTTTTGCCACAGAGCCCACCCCCTTGGGGAAAAAACTCTTGAGCAGACTGCATTTGCTGATCATCTGCTCGATGGCGTGTGCAATCTACAAGAGATAGTAGAATATCTTGGCGGCATTGGGGTTCCTTGTATAGCCGTGTTCCAGTCCGTATCCTGTGTTTTTCCGTGCGTTGAAGCCTTCATTTTCAATTTTCCATCTGATTCTGACTCCTTCATTGGTTTTTTTGTACTTGATATTAGCGTCGGCTACGCTATGTTGTGGTCCCTAAAAAATACCCCGTAAGATGTAGTGGGGTTGCTGAGCGAATGAGACTACAGGACCAAGGGAAGTGACGCCGGTGCTAAATGCAAAATTGCAGCAAGTTGGAAATACGACTGAAACCCAGCTTCATCACGAGGTAGAAAAACGCTATCTGGCCTATGCGCTTTCTACCATAGTGTCACGAGCGCTGCCCGACGTTCGGGACGGGTTGAAGCCTGTACATAGGCGCATCCTGTACGCCATGCACGCTATGCGTCTCAGTGACGCATCGAGGATGAGAAAATCCGCAGCAGTCGTGGGTGAAGTTATCGGAAAATATCATCCTCACGGGGATCAGGCGGCATACGATGCCTTGGTTAGAATGGCTCAGGATTTTAGCCTCAGGTATCCCCTGGTGGATGGTTCAGGCAACTTCGGATCCATTGACGGTGATGCGCCTGCGGCCATGCGTTACACCGAGATTCGGCTCAGTGCATTTGCAGGTTGCCTGCTAAGAGAAATAGATCAGGGAACAACCACATTTCGGTCCACCTATGACGCCATGGGGGAAGAGCCGGACGTTCTGCCGGCAGCCGTTCCCAACCTTCTTCTCAACGGGTCTTCGGGTATTGCTGTGGGAATGAGCTGTTCATTTCCTCCGCATAATCTTGGAGAAGTCCTTTCTGCCTGTCGGGCAGCGATACGCAAGCCCGACCTGAACAACGACGAACTTCTCCAATACGTTAAAGGCCCTGATTTTCCTACCGGTGGGGAAATTCTCAACGAACCGGAGGGACTAGCCGAGATCTACCGCACCGGACACGGCGCCATAAGGCTCAGAGGGACATACGAGGTGGAAACATCGGGCCGGGGTAGGGTCAATCTCGTTGTAACCTCGATTCCCTATTCAGTGAACAAATCTCGTCTGATTGAACGTATTGCTGGTCTGGTCACGGACAAGAGACTCAAACATATACAGGACATCCGGGACGAAAGCACTCAGGACGTGAGAATAGTCATTGAACTTCGGGCAGGGGAGGTTGCTCCAGAGACCGTGATGGCTTTTCTGTACAAGCACACGGAGTTGCAGATTAACTTCCCGGTAAATCTCATAGCTATCACGCCGCAAGGTGTGCCCGACAGACTGTCTCTCAAGGAAATAATAAGGCATTTCCTTGATTTCCGGTATGAGAAGACAATCCTTCGGCTTCAGCACAGGCTGGCCGGCCTGCAGAAACGTATTCA
>CAINUH010000025.1 GCA_903853735.1 uncultured Desulfomonile sp.
CCTATGGCTCGAGGATGTGGTTCATAGGGGCGATCCTCAATCGAGCCGCTGGATTTGTTATCGCCGTGGCCAGAATTGAACCAATGGGTATGCATGCCCAACTCATACGCTTCGGATTTGATGTTGTGACTGTCGTAATTGTTGCTGGGGCTGCCATCCGATTGGGGGCTCGCTTGGGTCTGCCTACGTACTCTTTGGTCACAGGATTAGGCGTCGGTGGACTTGCCGTGGCATTGGCTGGGCGAGAAGCTCTGTCAAATTTGATCGGAACCATTGCCATTCTCTTGGATCGGCCATTCAAATTGGGCGATTTCGTTGTAATGGGAGAGGGAGATCACGGCACAGTCACAGAAATAGGTCTCCGCAGCACTCGTATTAAGAGACTTGACGGAATACTTGTGTCCATCCCCAATGCCAGTATAGCAAACATGAAGATTGTCAACGAAAGTGCTCCTGTGACCGAATCTCAGATTACTGTACCTGTAGGAGTAGCCTATGGATCGTCTGTGAACGAAGTGGAACAGGCATTGCTCACTGCATGTCAGAGGTGCGAGTACGTAGTGTCAGAACCGGCGCCATCGGTTAGGCTTGCGAGTTTTGGTGATTCAGCGGTGGAATTTCAGGTGTTGGTCTGGATTATTCAGCCGGAATTCAGAGCAAAGGCAACAGATCAGATAAATCGAGCTATCTGCGAAGAGTTCGCGAAACGGAGAATCGAGATGCCATTCCCGCAGCGGGACATCCGGATTCGTCAGGGGGAACTAGGTTAGACAGGGATGCGAGGTGGCAAGCTTCTTCGGAAATGCGACTGGGGCGGCCCCGTTTTTTTTGGACACGTAATGGGGAGTCAATTTGGGGCTTGATAGGATATCGATTTATCACATGATTGCCAAACGGTGAGCGACCACGGGTTCGCATTCGGGCACGCTGAACACCGTAATTATAAAAAACCTATACCACTCTAAGCGTACAAAAGCGTTCAGCCGTGTTTTGCCTTGTCTACAGGAAGAATCGTACAAGTCGCTGACTGCAATCTTGATATTTACGGCCTCGGGGACATCAAAGAAGGTCGATGCGTTGGCTCTCTGCAGAAGATAGGGGAATTATGCCTAAACGGAACATTTTGAAAAATCCCGGGTTGCCGGGGCAATTAATGGTGCTTCCCTGCAATTATTAACGACAACTGACTAAAGATCAGTTGTTCCCTCTGCTAAAGTCCTTGTCCAGAGCGGTTTTGCGAGACTTCGTCGAAATATATCTTAGCATATTTTAACATGCTAGAATCATTAACTAAATTGATTGGCAGCCCAAGCCTAGAGATGCGAAAACAAGCTATAAAGCTGGTAAGTTGGTGATATTATTGGTGGGCCGTCGGGGCTCGAACCCCAAACCTACTGATTAAGAGTCAGTGGAAGAGCCTGAAATCATTGAACAAACACCACATAGTGGGCCATTGGTGGGCCAAGCAAAAGAACCAATTAATCCAGGATGTTACAAAGTGGGTCGATCTTCTCAGCTATCGATTTGAAGTAGTATGTAAACACATGGATGTATCTACTGGATGTCTTAAGGCTTGTTTGACACAATATTTCTTGAACAACGTTAATGTCCACTGCTACTTGATATTTCTGGCGGCAGACGTGTGTCCGATATTGAAGACGAAATTCTTTGTCAATACCTCAAAATCAAACAATTGAGAAAAAAGGTCTAACGATTTGTGATACCACGGAGCGATCTTTCTTCTGACTGGTTTGAAGCAGCTTATGCACTTAAGCCAGTGTCCATTTTGTACCATTAATGAAGTCAAACGGTTAATGGAGTGGCTCATCAAGCGTCTGGTCAAGGTCGGAGCGAAAGTGGCATGTCGCCCGGGTGAACGTGGGATGTTCCTGTGGCGTCCGTATTCCCCTTGACCTGTTACTACGAGCTGTTTTCGTATAAGCGGCCACGCCAAGGATTTGAGTTGACCGGGGAACAAGGGGTGTGGTACGCTCCCAAGCTGGGGAATAATGCTTTTTTATCAACATGGCGACGGTTTTGCTTTTTTCCTGCACCGTAGGAACCATTCGGACGACGCTTTCGTTATCAGGGGGACAATACCGAGACCCGATTCCAGGCAAAAACGCTTCAGAATTGGCAAGACCGCCACATAATTCCAGAACTAATTTCAAGAGAACGGAAAACCGCCATGAAACGAAACTCAAGATTTTATACAGCAGCCTTCGCGTGCCTGCTGTCCATCGGTATGGCATCGGTGGTTTTGGCCGAAGAGCAGTCTGGTTGTATAACCTGCCATCTTGATTCGGCAATGCTCTCAAAAAATCTCAGCGGGGCCAAGGCCAAGACATCAGCCATGCAGTCAGGCAGCGGCTGAGGAGGGCAGGTGGCTCCGTTGGAGCCGTTAGAGAAAGTCCTTGTTTCCAAGGATTTTCTTTCCACCCCCCACGGCGAAATTGACTGCGTCACCTGCCACGGTGGCGATTCTGCCAGCACGGACAAGGCCACCGCCCATGCGGGCTTCGATCCCCTTCCAAGCGTCAATAATCCTAAAAAGGCCTGCGGGGATTGCCATGAGGAGATAGTAGCAACGGCCAAGGATTCCCTGCACGCCACACTTTCCACGTTTCCTCTGGTGCTCAAGAGTCGGGCGAACATGAAAAAGTGGGGGCACACCGACGAGGCGCGAAAGAACCACTGCGCTAGCTGCCACACGAGTTGCGGGGGTTGTCATGTGAGCCGGCCTCAATTCGCTCAGAAGGGGTTTATCAAGGGGCATTTATTTCAGAAGCGCTCAGACCCCATCAACCAGTGCACCGCCTGTCACGGCAGCCGCGTGGGCAGTGAGTTCTATGGGCAGCGCGGCCAGGGGGACGTCCATGCGGCAAAGGCGGCCATGGACTGCGTTGGCTGTCATAAGGCGAAAGAGATGCACGCCGCGGCGCCCAAGGACCTCAATGGCCGTTACGATCTGAAAGAAATGGCGCGTTGCACCGACTGTCACCAGGACCTACAGTATGGTTCCGTAAGAGATCACGCGATTCATGTCGGCAAGGTGCAGTGCCAGGTGTGTCACTCCCAGACCTACGTCAACTGCTACAGTTGCCACGTGGGAAAGGATAGCGAGGGGATGGCGTTCTTCCAGAACCAACGGGAGGTGGAAACACTCAAGATCGGGTTAAACTACGACCCCAAGGCTCCTGGCGCCGGATACCGGTTCATGCTGGTGCGGCACGTACCGTCCGACCCGAATATGTTCGACTTCTACGGTAAAGATGGATTCACCAACTTCGGCAACGTCCCCACCTGGAAGCGGGCTTCTCCGCACAACATCCAGCGGCGCACCTGGCAGGCGGCCAACTGCAACCACTGCCACGGCAACCGTGCTCTGTTCCTCTCTAGCGCTGATCTTCTCGACTACGAGAAGCAAGCGAACCAAAAGGTGGTCGTTCCAGACAGTAAGGTGCCAAAGCCGATCGCGAAAACCCAGAAACTCGTTATTGACACGAGCAAGGTCCGAACCGGCATGGTTGTGGATGCCCAATGGCTGCACGAGAACCTAGGTAAGAAGAACGTGGTGGTCGTCGACGCTCGCAGTCGCGATGCTTACGACAAGGGGCACATTGAAGGCGCCATATCGTTCGACGTCATGAAGAGCGGCTTTCGTACCAGCGGCGCCTCGGAGAAGCCCTTCGTGCTCGTAGACCACAAGGAGGTGGCGGCCACTCTCGGCAGCGCCGGGCTAGCGGCCGACGACCACATCATCGTCTACGACCAGAGCGGCCTAACGGCAACTGCGCTTGCCTCCGTTCTGGAATGGGCCGGCGCAACCCACGTCTCACTACTGGACGGCGGCATCGAGGGATGGCACGCTGCCGGGTTCCACACGAGCACCGAGCCTTCTGTTCGGGAGGCACGCTCTTTCAACGGGACAGCGCATCCGAAGCTTGTCGTGGACAGCGACACTCTGGCCAAGCTTCTCGACAAGCCGAACGTGGTTGTTGTCGATGGCCGGGCCATCGACCGGATCCTCGGCGAGACCAAGCACGAGAAGGCTACCCGGCCCGGCCATATTCCGGGATCGATCAACCTGCCGCTCGGCGCTCTCATCATGGACAATGGTGCCCTGAAGTCTCCAGCGGAACTGCTGTGGATGCTTAAAACTTACGGCGTCACTCCGGACAAGACCGTGATCACCACCTGTGACACCGGCCTTGCCGCAGCTGATACCTTCTTTATCCTGCGTTACCTGGGCTTTCCCAATGTCCGGGTCCACGACGAAGCCTGGGTGAACTGGTCCAGGGACCGGTAATCGGTTGGGACGAATACATGAAATCGATTCTCACCATTTTGCTGGTCGGATTGCTGACCATGTTTGTCGCAACCCAAGCCTACGCTTGGGAATTCAAAATGACAGGAACCTGGCTCTGGGGATACGACTACGTCGACCAGGCGGGCGGCGCTGGTTTTTGGGCCCCATAACAAGGCCTCAGCGGTTCTCTCCGAAAGCGGTAAGCCAAAAGTCAACTCCATGAACGCATGGGTGGGAGCAAGGACCATCAATGACTCCCAGTACGGCATGGTGACCGGAGCGGACGCGTCTCTCCAGTGGAGCCGCATGGAGTTGCACCCCGAGATTCGCGTCAACAATGCGATCAGGTTCAGGGCGGCGTACCAGATTGGCAACTCTGCTGCCATTGAGTACGGTCTCTATGCGAACAGCACAGCGCCCGGAGCGTGGAACCCGATTGCCACGGGTCAATGGACCCAGTGGTGGATCGAAGCCCAGACCCCATGGGGGATCCTGGTGGCTGGAAAAAGGGACCTCGACTGGGGTATGGGGCTCCAATACGAAGCGAGTCATGATACTACCGAGTCTCTCAGTGTGGTCACCTCGTATGGACCGCTGAGGATAGGCATGTTCTGCTATCCCTGGCGTGGTCAGGCCTGGTTGAATCCCCAGGCCGGTCGCGACGTGATCAGCAACATAACAATTGCGGGACCTCAACTTCAACCAACCAGCCTAACGCATCAGCTTGACGTTTACCGCACTAAAGTTGAAAACTACCGACTCTGGGACAATGACCGGAAGCGCCAGCTCCAGCCCGGAGGATTCATTACCTATGTAGCGGGTAGTGTGAACATGGGTGTTTTGTACGAGTGGTACAGCATCCACAACGGACCAGCGGCCGCAATTTACAACGGTACAACCTCCGACGGTCAGGGCGACCAACAGGCGCGCACGTATGATTCATCACTGGAGGACGGGTCGGTGTATCTCAAGTACTTCAATGGACAGGTTTTCATGAATGCGGAACTCGCGTGGCTCAGGGGCGACATACGCATCCAGAAGGCTGCCAGCGAACTGCGGGGTGACTATACCGACGGACTTGGAAGCCGTTTCAAACCGACCTACACTGAAGCCTGGAAGTGGGCTTTGGAAGTCGGCGCATTGTGGGGTCCAGTGAAGTTGAGCCTCCTCTGGTCGTGGATACCTGGTCCAGACCGTCGAGGGGGTGTTTGGATCGACCGTCAGTCCTGGGAGAACGTGCTTAACGGCTCATACATCCCATCCAGCCATGTCCATCTTCCTTACAGCTTGCTCATTGGCTACCAGTATGGCGCCGGATTGCTGGCCGTTAGCGGGAACGGCGAAGGCCACATGACCGACGCAAACTCTTTCGGCGCCCGGCTCGATTACGCAGTGGCAGCCAACTTGAACCTGTACGGCTCCTTCTTTTACGCGGACAGGGTCTCCGGCGGTTGGCCATGGGCCATTCTGACCCTTCAAGCGGATGGAGATGGTAGTGGAAGGGTGATTCTGCTGGGGCAGAGTCAGACGCCCGGCGAAGGATTGGGGGCTCTTTTGAACGCTCCGCAGAATCAGGGATCTTCCTTTGCTCCCAATATCCCGGACAACTCCCTGGGGTGGGAAGTTACGGTGGGAGCCGATTGGAAACTGCTGGAAGGTCTGACCGTAGGGCTGCGCGGAGCCTACTGGAACGTGGGTAACTGGTTCAAGTTCGCGTGCATCGACAAGAACGTTGCAAGCACTTGGAGTGCTGACCCCCAGAATGTGGTCGTTGTCCCCGTCCCAGTTGCGGGAGATGGCGCTGCTATCGGCTCGGGCTGGGGTATCAATCCCGCCAAGAGCATCGACCCGATCTGGATGTTCCAGAGCCTGATGATTGTTGATTTCTGATTCACAAACACTATCTTTTCTGACATAAAGCCTGGACTACCAAACAAGGAGGACCGCTATGGTGGGCAGAGTCGCACTGGCTTTGATAATCGGCTTAATTTTATTGGTTTCAAGTGTGGGCGCCGAAAATACCGACTTCAGTCAGGACGAAATAGCAATTCGAAAAGCCATTGAATCCTATGAGGACACTTATAACCGTGGGGACGCCTCGGCTGCGGCTGCTCATTGGAGCCTGGCCGGTACGTACATAGGCCAGAACGGAGAGAGCGCTAAGGGGCCGGATGAAATACGGCCGGCCTTGGAAAAGCTTTTTGTTGAACACAAGGGCATCCAGGTGAAGGTGGCGCTTTTCGACGTTCAACTTCAATCGCCTGACTTAGGCATATCCAAGGGTTTTGCCTTGTTCCGTCGGACCGGGGAAGAGAACGAAGAAGTTCTTTTCACGGCCACGCACGTAAAGGAAAACGGGACATGGAAGCTTTCTAAAGTGGAAGAAGAGGAATCCTCTGTTCCTATAGCCACCATCGCAAAACTTGGGGAACTCGAATGGCTCATAGGAGACTGGGTGGACCAGGACGAAAACGCCAGCGTAGAAACAACATTTCGGTGGGCCAAGGACTATGCCTTCATTAACGGCACATTTCGTGTGACAGTGGGGGATCGCGTCGATCTCGAGGGTACACAGGTCATTGGTTGGGATCCTGTGGCAAAAAAGATCCGCTCCTGGATATTCGACACCAAAGCAGGTTTTGGGGAAGGCGAATGGTCCAGGGCGGGCAATAGATGGACAGTGAAGGTGAAAAGCATTCTTGGTACCGGTCAGAAAGCATCATCCATGAACATTTATACATATGTGGATCCAAACACATTCGCCTGGCAGTCCGTTAGTCGTGAAGTGGGAGGAGAACTTCTTCCGGACATCGATGAGGTGACCGTAGTAAGGAAGATCGCCCAAAAAGCTCAAGCAGAATCCGGGAAATAACGGAGGAGTTCATGAAAAGACTAGGTCTATTGGCGTTGCCTATATGGTTTGTATTTTTTCTCTTTTTAAACGCTGACGACGCCTTCTCACGAGGAGGCGGCGGTTTCGGAGGAGGGGGCCGAGGCGGAGGTGGAGGCGCTGCCTATCGAGGAGGGGGCGCTGCTTCCCGCAGTCCTTCCATGAGTTCCCATACCCCCTCGCGATCCTCAGCTTCGCAGTCAAAGCCGAGACAATCCAGCAATGTCTCATCTCAGGCACAGAGTTCTTCTTCTCCCAGCAAGGCTGCATCTAACCGCCCCACTCACTCCGGCCAAAAACTTTCCCCGGCGGCCGGCTCAAAAGTTCAGGCCAAACTTCCCGGAGCTGGGGCGGCTAAACCGAGCCAGGGCCAACTTCAGCAGTTTTTGAATCTCCCCCAACAGGGTGGAAAAGGTTTGTCGGATCTGGGGAAGGTTGGCGTTGGCGCAGCCGCGGGAGCGCTCGGATTTGTAGGGGCGCAGCAATTGCTGGGGTCCCAGAAACCAGGAGGGGAGAGGCCCGGTATTGCGGACAGGGCCGATACCGGCGGACGACCTGGACTCGGAGATCGTCCCCAGGCGGGTACACTCCCTGCTGAAAGACCAGGAGCAGGGGGGCGTCCAGACCTCGGGACGGCTAGACCGGGCACAGCGGATCGTCCCGCGCAATTGCCTTCACGGGCAAATGCCGGCCAAATTCGAGACAACATGCAGGGCAGATACGACAATCTTTTTACGCCCCAATGGTGGAAAGACCATCCAAACATGGCCCAGGCTTATTGGCAGAACA
>CAINUH010000026.1 GCA_903853735.1 uncultured Desulfomonile sp.
AGCTGAGTATGATGCGCTTCACAAAGATTATGTGATTATCGGCAGAACAACGGGATATTCTGATTTGACTATTTCGGCCATCAATCAAAAATTCATGCCATCGAAACCCTCGACCCATGCCTGATTCGACTCAGAAACCTCGACTCACCCCAAAACAAATCCTTTTAGTCCGTAACCTCTTGAAAGGCATGAGTTTAACCGATGCTGCACTTGCTTCCGGCTATTCGGAAAACTATCCCGGTCAAGCAGGTTATCAGGCATTGGAACAGATTCGTGCCAAGATGCCGGAACTCCTTGCAAAGCATGGACTTACCGGTGAAGTACAGAATGAACTCCTCGAAGAACTGCTGGGAGTTGTCCCACACCACCAGGTCATAGAGACGAAGGAAACGGAGACACTCCAGGTCGCTACTTCGTGAGTCCACTGAAGGAAACCTACAATGCCCAAATCCAAAGCTGAACATCTGATCGAGATCATGGATATGAACATGAACGCTTTCCCCAGAAACTTATAGATGGTTGCGATGTGTTCCGATTCATGCAGCCCGGTCGTAAGAATGGCCTGACTGATCGTGTGAGTTTCCACAGTAAGTATCCAGTGACCATTACTGCAAAGTGCCTCAGACTGGGCGCTGTGAAACAATCACTAAAACGGATCTTGTTAATTCCGAAAGGCTGTGGCAAGTGATTCATCCGCAATTTTAAACTCTTGACTCAAAAATGGCAAAACTATAGACTAGCGAAGGCGAATATCAACCGGTGTCACGTGAGGCGTGGGTAGGCGATATCAGGAATAGTGCAACATCAATTCCTAATATGGAATGAGTAGAATGCTCAAGACAAACTACACTGATTCAGTAATAAATGTTTTTTGTTGAGAAATTGGGTCACAAGATGTAAGTTTTTTATTAAGCGACCAACAGTCATTTGTGCGACAGTGTTGAAGCCGTTGGGGTTCACAAGAGCGGCCCCTTGAAGCCTCTGGAAAATGGCGGGGCAAGCTTTTGGGTTAACAGTGGCGAAGTCATGGTTCGTCAGGCTCATTTCTCTCAGAGGTCTTTCCCGGATGTTTCCGCGAGTGGATTTCGACAAGTGGGTCACCGAAAAGAACACGCCAGTGTTCCAGAGGTTCCCTCAATGTCGGTGGACATGATGTATGAACGCTTACGTTTCAGACGCTAAACCGGTTTTTTTGCAACAGCCAAGGAGGGTTAAAACATATGGCTAATCTTCTAGTCGATGAGCGCGATGTCAGATTCGTGCTATTCGAACAACTCAACATCGAGGAACTCTGTCTTTCGACAAAATATTCCGAGTTTTCGAGAGAGATGTTCGACATGGTTTTGGACGCGGCCCAAAAATTGGCCGAAAAGGAACTCGCTCCCACGAATGCCAAGGGAGATGCAGAGGGAGTGACACTCGAAAATGGTCAAGTAAAGGTTCCAGAGAGTTTTCACAATGCCTATCGTCACTATTGCGAAGGTGGATGGGCATCTTTGTCGGTCGACACGGAACATGGAGGGCAAGGCTTCCCCAACGTGATGTACTGTGCATCCATGGAGATGTTCGTCGCAGCCAACCAGGCTCTCATGATGTATCCGGGCTTAACCATCGGTTCCGCCCGCCTTATAGAACTATATGGCACAGAAGAGCAGCAAAGGACGTACATGGATAACATGTACTCGGGCGTATGGGCGGGCACCATGTGTTTGACAGAACCCCAGGCCGGAAGCGACGTGGGGGCTCTGAGAACCAAAGCGTTCAGAAATCCTGATGGTACATATCGAATATCCGGCAACAAGATTTTTATTTCGGCCGGCGATCACGATCTGGTGGACAACATCGTTCACATGGTTTTGGCACGTGCCGAAGGAGCCCCTGCAGGGACAAGAGGCATCAGCATCTTCATTGTTCCAAAAAAAAGAATCGAAGGGGATAATCTGGTTGACAACGATGTTCTCCCAACGGCAGTAGAAAAGAAAATGGGCATACACGCGTCGTCTACGTGTGCGCTCAATTTTGGGGAGAAGGACAATTGCATAGGGTATCTTCTGGGAAAAGAAAATGAGGGCATGAAAATCATGTTCAACATGATGAACGAAGCCCGACTGGCAGTTGGTTTCCAGGGGTTAGCACAGGCCAGCGCTGCATACATGTATGCATTGAGGTACGCCAAGGAGCGTTACCAGGGGCCGGATATCACGATGATGAAAGACGCCTTCGCTCCCAAAGTGCCTATCTTTCAGCATCCTGACGTCCGCCGAATGCTCATGTGGATGAAGAGCGTGACCGAGGGGATACGGGCGCTTCTCTACTATGCCGGCTATTGCGAGGACAGAGTCCTCATCGCCAAAGACGAGGAAGAACTCGCAAAGTACCAGGGATTTTTGGACATACTGATTCCCATTTGTAAGGCTTGGAGTTCTGACATGGGATTCAGGGTGACAGAGTTGGCAATTCAGATTCACGGTGGCTATGGTTATTGTCGCGAGTATCCTGTGGAGCAGTTCTTGCGAGACTGCAAAATCTCTTCCATCTACGAGGGCACGAACGGGATCCAGGCTCTGGATTTGGTTGGCCGAAAACTCAGTTATAAACGAGGCGCTTTATTCAAGAGCATTGTTGCTGAGACTGGTAACCTGGTAAAATTAGCCAAGAAAAATTATAGGCTAAAATATATAGTAGAACCATTTGACGATGCTAGACGTCAACTCATTGAAGTCACGCGTTATTTCGGTTTAAAAAGCATAACTGAGGACTTCATGACTCCCGTACTTTACGCCACGCCGTACCTGGAACTTTTCGGAGACGTAGCGGTAGGGTTCATGCTCCTGTGGCAGTCCATCATAGCAGACCGTCGCCTGGAAGAATTGTACAGCGATGAAAAGGCAGACACGGATGCAAAAAAAGGCGAACTCGTTAAGTCAAACAGGAGCGCCGCCTTTTATAGGGGTAAGATTGCATCTGCGCAGTTCTTTGCCAACACTGTTCTTTCTTTGGCGAAAGGCAAGGCCAGAGCGATCATGAGCGGAGAACGGTCTGCTATTGACCTACCGGAAGAATCTTTTGCTTTATTCTAATCCTCATTGGAGACCAGCACATGAAATCAAGAAAAGTTGTTTTAGTTGACGCAATCAGGACAGCGTTCGGAAGGGCAGGCGAGAAAGGTATTTTTTGGAACACCAGGGCTGATGACATGGTGGTAAAAGTGATCCGAGAGCTTTTGAGGCGCAACCCTCAGGTCAAACCCGAACTAGTAGAGGAGAACGCGTGGGGAGCCTTTTGTCAGGAAAAGGATCAGGGGTTAACATTGGGAAGGACCTCTGTATTATTGGCTGGGCTACCAGAAACCACGGCCGGTTACTCTATCGATCGTATGTGCGCAGGCGGGATGAGCGCAATCACCTCCGCCGCATCAGAGATAGCTCTAGGAGCCTGTGACATAGCCATAGCCGGAGGCGTGGAGCACATGGGGCATCATCCCATGGGGGCTACTGCTGATCCCAATCCTAGGTTCTTGACGGACAAACTCGTGGATCAGAGTGCCTTGTCCATGGGGGAGACCGCTGAAAATCTTCACGACATGTTCCCTCTCATCACCAAGGAAATGGCCGACCAGTACTCGTTGGAATGCCAGCGAAAAGCCGACGAGGCCATAAAGTCCGGGAAAATCTCCTCCATGATTGTACCCATGACGGTTTACACCAAGGGGGGGTGGGTAGTTGCCGACAAAGATGAACAGCCAAGGCCGGAAACCACCATTGAGGGTCTTGAGAAGCTACGCACTCCGTTCCGAGTTATGGGCCATGTAACTGCCGGGAATTCGTCTGGCCTTAATGACGGGGCTGCCGGTGCCATACTCATGTCCTTGGACAAGGCAGAAGAATTGGGAGTTGAACCCAAGATGGAACTCAAGTCCTTTGCCTATGCGGGAGTGAGGCCGGAAATAATGGGTATAGGACCCATTCCAGCGACTCACAGGGCTCTCAAAATCGCCGGACTTACAATGGACGACATCGGCCTGGTAGAGATGAATGAGGCCTTTGCTGTTCAAGCGGTGGCTTTCATGCAGGAGTTTGGTCTAAAGTTCCCTGACGATCCTCGGTTGAACATTTACGGAGGAGCCATTGCTTATGGACATCCTCTGGCATCTTCAGGAGTAAGGTTGGCCTGCCACTTGATGCATGCTTTCGGAGAGCATCCTGAGGTAAAGTACGGACTTACGACAATGTGCGTGGGGCTTGGCCAAGGAGGAACCGTGGTATGGAAGAATCTCCAGAGAAACGGGCAAAAAGATAAGAGGGAAGAGAAAAAGGAGAAAAAAAAGGAGAAAGAGGAGGCCTAGTTCCGGATTCGTTCCGGAACACGATCTGCCAAAAAAGATTCTTTGAGCGGAGACAAATAAGCCTGATTTCTCTCTCTATCAATGCTGAGGCCATAGGGCCCAGATCAACGGAACATCGAATGGAAAGGAATCGTCATGGCTGAAGCACCGACACTGTTCCATACAAATTATTACAATTCCCGGGTGGGTAAGATTGCGATCGTCACCATGGACAACGGTGAAGATTACAAAAAGCCGAACACTTTTGACGAAAGGGCCCTGGCGTCTTTGCACGAGGCTATGGACAAAATCGAAGCCGATCAACAATGCAAGGGCATGGTACTCTGCGGGAAGCATTACATCTTTGCTGCTGGGGCCGACCTGATGCAGGTGCCGTTTGTCAATACCTACGAACAAGGCCGCCAAATTGGCGCAGCCGGACATGCAGCAATGAAGAGAATAATGGATTTGAAGACCCCTACACTGGCAGCCATAAACGGAGCTGCTCTTGGTGGGGGTCTTGAAATAGCTCTTTATTGTCAGTACCGCACTGTTTCCAAATCCGTGCCGGCAATTGGTTTTCCAGAGTGTTTTCTAGGACTCGTTCCCGGTTGGGGGGGGTCTTCTCTGACTCCCCGGCTAATAGGACCGGAAAAGGCTTTGGAACTCATTATTTATAACCCTATTAATCAGAACCGCCTCATTGACGGTGCCAAGGCCTTCCAATTGGGCCTTGCGGACAAGTTGTTCGATTCCGTCGAATTCTTTGACGAATCAATAGCGTTCCTGGAAAGGATTATCGACGGTTCTGAAAAGGTGGAACGAAAACCTCCTGATGTATCAAAGCTGCAAACACACTGCCAAGCTGCTCGAAGTTTTCTGGACATGAGAGTCCACGGAGCCGCGCCGGCCCCGTACCGGGCTATAGAATTGATTGAAGGGGCCGGCAACCTTAAGAGGAGTATTGACGAATGCTTCTCGGATGAAGACAGGGCACTAGGAGACCTCATCAAAACTCGTCAGTGCAAGGCAGGAGTTTATAGCTTTGATCTGGTCCAACGCCGCGCAAAGAAGCCGGCCGGTAGACCCGTTGATATAAAACCAAGAGCCATCAACAAGATTGGGATCATTGGAGCCGGCCTGATGGCTTCGCAGTTGGCTCTGCTGTTCTTGAGACGGTACGGCGTCCCGGTTGTCATGAAAGATATCAAGAAAGAGTTCCTGGACAAGGGACTTGGCTATGTCAAGGGCGAACTCTCAGCGATGGCAAGCAAAGGTCGTCTGACGAAGCCCAAAGCAGATCATCTTTTCCACATCCTCATAGGAACCCTCGACTGGAAAGACTTTGCTGACTGCGACTTTATAATCGAGGCCGTGTTCGAAGAGATGCACATTAAACAGGAAGTCTTCGCCCAAGCTGAAGAAGTCGTCTCTCCAAACTGTATACTCGCTACCAATACATCAAGCCTCTCTATCACGGAGATGGCATCGAAGCTCAAACATTCGGAACGTGTAGTGGGGTTCCATTTTTTTAACCCGGTAGCCATCCTGCCTCTCTTGGAGATCATCAAGGGGGAAAAAACCGACGACGTTACTCTCGCCACCGCATTCGAGTGTGCCAAGAAAATCAAGAAGAACGCCATCCTGGTAAAGGATTCTCCAGCGTTTCTGGTCAACAGGATACTGACCAAACTCCTGAGTGACTGCTTTGAAATTGTGGACGAGGGAGCGGACTTCACCCAGGTGGATGACGCTGTCTTATCGCTTGGTCTGCCCATGGCGCCATTCGACTTGTTGGCTCTGGTCGGCCCAGCCGTGGCTTTTCACGTCTTGGAAACGTGTCACAAGACCTGGCCCGAACGTTTCCCCGTTAATGAACACTTGAAACAACTGGTCGAGGCCAAGGTAACGTCTATATATCAGGGTATGGGGCCCGGCAAAACCCTCTTGCCAAAGGTAGCCGAAATTTGGAAAGATAAACCAGAAAAGGAGTTTCTCAAGGAGGAAATCCTCGACAGGCTGCTAACCAACCTGACAGTTGAAATCGACCTTGTACTAAAGGAAAAGGTTGTTGCGGATCCTAAGGACATCGACACGGCCATGATTCTAGGCGCCGGATGGCCGTTCTTTAACGGAGGGATAACGTTGTATTTGGATATGGTCAACTACACTCCCAAAGTGCTCCAGAAGGTTTTCTTCAGCATGTAAGTACGCGGGAGAAAGCGTTGACAATGGAATCTGCCGGAGTGCAGCGACCTGGGTAGGCGTTCGGAACTCCGTTAATTGCAGGAGGACCTTTCTCTGAGAGGTCCTCCTGCCTTACGAGACCGTCAGACAAGAGCGCTCGTTTCAAATATTTTTTGTTTTGGGCGCGGTGAGTTTCTATGCTTGCCCTCAAAGTCTCGAACGACGCACCTTTGAACTAGTTATTTTAACCAGTGACAGTATCAACGATCCGCGCTTATAGCTTGAAGTCGAAACTCCTCGATTCGGAGGGGCCATCCAGTTCTTGTGCCTCTTACCGGCATTTTTTCCATTTCGATAGATGACTCACTCCAATCATATTTCGGTGCTTTCGCACCTACCGACCCAGCAACTACAGAATGCTTACGCGGTCCCATGGCAACCCTGTTCTCGCGGTTCGATCGACTTATCAGTTCGTTTTCGCTTTTAAGAAATTCAAACTTCTTAAGGTTTCCCTTTGAATCGCTTAGCGATGCACTACGTATACTGAGTTCGTCAACGTCAAGATCTACAATCATTCGGTACGTAAGTTTCGGATCCTTAAGGTTCACCAACTCGACAAAAACGAGGTTGTTCCTCACTCCAGCTTCTTTTACCGACACCGTTGAGTCGTCGGTCCCCTGGCGAGACGATTGCAGAGCAGAAGACTCGGAGCGGGCCGGAGCCGGTCTCGTTGGTGCAACCTCGGTTTTCGATGGATCTGGATGCGTTGGGAGATCTTGAGATCGGACGGGGGTCGGCTTGGCAACTGGCCGGCTCTTGGGAGCACTAGCCCGAGGCGGGCCGGAGACTTTTCCAAGGGCTATAACCGCGAGGTTGTTATTCCGTTCTATTTGGAAGGGCGGCACCGCGTTTTCGCCAAAGTCTACAACGACTCTGGCACGGTTGTTATGGTAACCTAGGCGTATCTCATTCATGGGCCCATTATCGACTCGGATTTTGCCTTGCAGCTTGCCAAGACCTGTTTCTTCAAAGTCAACGACGAGCCTGTAGGGACGGTCTATCACAAAAGCGGAATGTTTGCCGAGTGGCCCCTCTGATGTTATAGTAATGCTCGTAAAATCCGGTGCGATTTGCACCGCTGTGATCTCTGTGGGGTTTGCCAAAGCAACCGGGCTGCTTATAAGAATCAGAATCAGACTTGTAAGCGACTGGATAGCTCGACCCATAAGTTTCGTGATCATGTTGATCTTCTCCAAAGTTTGACGCCCTAAGACTCGGCGGCATCATAATCTTCACGAATAGGGCTAAAAGATACTGTTTCAGGGCCATTCATTTCACTGAATGAGGTGCCCATAGAGATACTAGCACATGAACAATTATAATTCAAATAATAATAAATTTCAACATACTAATATTACTTGCTAACGTCATGGTTGAATCGTGGAGATTCAGGCCATGAGGTCCGAAATTTATCTTCCGATCTACCCTATTGTGCGCCCCTTGACTGTTGCACCAAGACCCTCTTCGTTATATAAATGTGCAGGCAAGACATTTCGTGCCCTGAATCGGCGATCAGCGTTCCGGAGCCCTTACTGGGGGACTCTCGGTGGAAAAGCTCAATAAAACTCCATCTGGTTAGGGGAAGCCATGGCAGTCAATCAAAAGTTGTTGGACATCCTTGTTTGTCCCAAATGCAAAGGGGATCTCGTTTTAACTGAGAAAAGCGATGGCCTTATTTGTCACGCTTGCCGCCTCATGTATGAGATAAAGGATGACATTCCCATCATGCTTATAGACGAGGCGATTTCTCTGGATTCCTCAGGTCCCGATTCGGATTGACGACGATCCACAAAGTAACATGACCTCAATTTCTAAGAGTTTTGACTGTACCTTTGAGAAGTGGCTTAGGGAAGCCCGACTAAAGGATTCTGGATACACAGAAAAATTGAGACAAAGCCTAAGCTAACTGAAACAATAAGGGCTTCCCTGGAGTATAGAAGTCTGGTCCGGTAAACTGAGGGCTCTAATCCTGGAGAACAATTGCCGGCATGAAGGCAGATTTGAAGACCTCCATTGGTATGTCCAGCATTGTGATCAGGGGAACCAACTGGGTGGGCGACACTGTCATGAGCCTCCCGGCGGCGAAGGAAGTGAGGCGTATTTTTCCGTTGGCCAGAATTGCCTATTGGGCGCCGGCTTCGACGATCCCCCTTCTGGCAGCTTCAGGAATTGCCGATCAAATAATACCCATTGGCATAGATTCAGGTCCTCTATTGGTTAGACCTTTTCGTATCAGGACTGAACTGGCCGCCGGCAAATTTGACATGGCGATTCTTTTCCAGAACGCGTTTGAAAGCGCATTGACATCATGGCTGGCCGGAATACCCGCACGCGTAGGCTATCCCACAGATTGTCGAGGCCCTCTGTTAAACGTGAAGGTCCCGCTTGGGAAAAACATCAGACTGAAACACCAAGTTTATTACTATCTTGCCATTTCGGCTTTTCTTCAAGAGCACTTTCAAGGTAAGGGGAAACACGAGCAAGTTTATCCCGATTGCTCGGTCAGAATTGCTGAAACAGACATTATGAAAGCTCGGGAGCTTCTCGTTTCAATAGGGCTGGACCTTAACAGACCTCTGTTCTGTCTGTGCCCGGGATCGGTGAACTCGGAAGCCAAGAGATGGCCTGCGGAAAGCTACGCCATGCTGGCAGACATCCTCATTGATCGTCTCGGGGGACAGGTTGTCTTCGGAGGAACTCTACAAGAAGCCGGCCTTATTGACGGCATAATCTCAGCGATGCGGTATTCGAGTGCCGCGAATCTTGCCGGCAAGGCAGATCTCATATTGACGATGGCCGTCATGCGAATTTGCAGGATGGTAATCTCAAATGATACTGGCAGTGCTCATCTCGCCGTTGCAGCATCATCTACGGTTCTAACTATTTTCGGCCCCACATCGGCGGGGGGTACTGCGCCTTTCGGGCCACGCGCTCATATAATTCAAGGCGTCGCGCCATGTACTCCATGCCGTCACTTCCGGTGTCCAAAACCCGACCATCCGTGCATGAGAAGCATTAGCTCCGAAGATGTCTTTAGTAGAGCCCAAGAGATCCTTTCAGGCCGGTGTCTATAAGCGCATGGGACCTTTTGTCAGCGTAATTATACCTACCTTTAACAGGGTTGATCTCCTGGGACAGACTGTTGACTCAGTAAGAAACCAGTCGTTTACGGACAGAGAGATAATTGTCGTGGACGATGGATCCACAGATGGAACCTGGGAATGGTTAAGTAATCAGAACGATTTGCAGGCTCTCAGGCAAGAAAACAAGGGTATTGCCACTTCCAGGAATAATGGGGTTGCCATGGCAAAGGGCGAATGGCTTGCTTTCCTGGACCACGACGACCTGTGGGCTGAAAACAAGCTTAGCATCCAG
>CAINUH010000027.1 GCA_903853735.1 uncultured Desulfomonile sp.
GCATACCTAAAACCTCATTCCGTAAGGCGTTTCGTCATTATGTTACCGTTTGCTTTATCGAAAGCAAAAAACAAACGTTTCTCATACACATTAGCATACTCGTTCTCAAGCAGTACACTATTTGCCTGGAAGTCCCGGGATGTCAAGACCCTGCCTGGGCTGACCGTGCCGACCCTCCTTCGTGAACCGCTCAGGCATTGAGTCATTGTCTCCTCAAGGCTTCTCTGAGCCGGGTGCCGCGATTTTGTGTCAGGGAACGGAAGAATGATTTCGAACAGATAGGGCTGTAAAGGATCTGGCTTCTGGTTCTCGGATGGGGGTACATGGCAATTGCGAAACGATGTATCCACGGGGAGGACCGGATATGGACCGATGCATACCCGACTTGGGCTCGATGGTCAATGGGTCCTCCTACAGCATACGTTGCTTTACCGAGCACGCCTCGCCGCCGTACCATACGAAAATAATAATTTGCAGGTCTTCTCGTCAAGCTACCGTATGATTTTCCCACGGGCGAGGGAAGCGAGAATTCCAACTGCACACGTACACCCGAAAACACCAAACGATGCGTTGATACAATTCAAGAAAACCGGGTGCAGTTCCGGGCTTATGGTCATTGGACCTATGTATAACGCAAACATCACCGATGCTATCCCCATGCTGAGCATCTGCCCGAGCAGCCTCATTGATCCGACCACCCCCCCTGCGAGGCCATAGGAGGAGCGCTCAACCGAGTTCATGATCGCGTTCATGTTCGGAGACGAAAACAAGGCGAATCCCAGCCCGAGGAGTATTAGATTGAGCACCACGCTCATGATACTGGAATGTTCGCCCAGGAAAGTCATGAACCCCAAACCCAGTGCCGTCATCGCCATGCCTGAGGAAGCTACTTTTTGAGGTTCAATCCGGTCGGAGAGCCTTCCAGCAAGAGGCGAGAACAGCGCCATCGTAATGGGCTGCGCCATGAGAACTAGACCTGCATGCGTGGGGTCCAAATTCTTGATGTATTGCAGGTACAGGCTCAAGAGAAAAGTCACGGCAAACGTGGCACTGTAGTTTATCAGAGCAGCCGCACTTGAGAAGGCAAAGGCTCTGTTGCTCCTGAAAAGTTCCAAGTTTATCACCGGCGACGGAACCTTCAGTTGCCATCCGACAAAAAATATGAACAGAATCGTTCCTGCCAGTATTGCTACGATACCGCGGGCCGAAGGTACGGCCGACAGCCCCAGCATCAAAACCATTATTGACACTGCATAGAGAACCGACCCTGTGATGTCGAACCTCTCGCTTGGGGGTCGACGCCATGCCCAGGTCAGTTTCGCCAGCGACACATAGATGGTCAGAATTCCAAGAGGGATGGTGGCGGCAAAAACTCCGCGCCACGAGAAATACTGGGTCAAAATACCGCCAATGAGGGGGCCCACCGACAGCCCTATGTAGACCGCGGTTACGTTTATGCCGATGGCTTTTCCTCGCTCACCTGGAGGAAATGCAGTTGCCAGCATGGCCATACCGGTGCCGAAGATCATGGCCGTACCAATTCCCTGAACGACACGTGCGGCAAGTAGCATTGCAAGATTCAAAGCAGCCGCAGAAAGGCAGGAGGCGAAAGTGAAGATTGATATGCCGTAAACAAAGATCTTCCTGCGGCCCAGAATGTCGGCCAGTTTCCCAAGAGGAACGAGAAACATCGAGGTTGATAACAGGTAAGATGTGGGAATCCAGGTCAACAGGATAGCATCAACCCCAAAGTCTTTCTGAATAGCCGGCAAGGCAACATTAATGGACGAGGCCATGAGCGGCGTCAGGAAACCGCTCAGAGTCGCCACGAATAGAACCGATTTCTTGGTGGTCTCATCCGCCATTAGGAAACTTCATACCAGAACTCTGTGAAGGGCTTGACCAGGAGAGCATGGCGAAGCGTCGCCGCGCGTCAATGTTCCTGACAACAAGGAATGTTCGTATGAGCCTACTCATCCTGTTTTCGTTCAGCCATGGCCTTCTCAGTTTCCGAGCGCCAGAAAGCGTTCCCCATCTCAACATACGTCTCTTTGGGTACAAGCTCACTGCTCACAGCATCCATTGTTGATTGGGACAGTTTGCCTGTTCGGACCACTTCGTCACCAGCCTTCTCTACAGCGTCCAGAACTTTATTGATAGCCTCGGGAGCGACTTGGGGGAAACTCAACAGGGGGCCGTGAGGTCTCAAGAGGTGGCCGAGATATTCGCTGCCCCCGTTCAAACACATTTGCCTGCAGTGCATCACGAGCGCATCAAAGTTGTCGAGTTCGTGAAACCCACAGTTGCTCATGAGCACAAACTTTTGTACACGATCCCCCGAAGGTTGATGGCGGCAGTGCCCATTGATCAGAACAAATTCCGGACTGCTCATGGGGAGCAGTCTGTCAATAAACGTTTTGGTTTGGGCCGTCATTCCGAATACGTAAAGCGGAGTTGCCAGCACAAGAGTGTCCGCCCACCGGCATTTCTCTATGATCTCCGACTGGTCATCGTTCATGATGCACTTACCAGGGGTCTTAATCCAGCAGGTCAGGCATCCAAGGCACGGTTTTATCTTTTTCTTGTTCAGAAAGACCTCTTCGACGGCTGCGTCGGCTTTTGTGGCTCCCCTGACAAAAGCCTCTTGCAGAATGTAAGTATTACCTTTCTGCCCGAGAGGGCTGCCGTTCACGACCAAAATATTCATGAATCATTACTCCTTTGAACGAAACGGGGTCAGGTCTTGAGATATTAGTTCATGTCTCTCTCCTTGAGACCACTTTGCTCACGGTAGCACAGTCGTATAGTGGATTCCCAGGGGTTCTCCGATCTATTTGAGGGCGTATTCGTATTTCGTATGAGCGACGTAGATGGATTGGTCTCTGAAAGCTCTTGAATCATCATCAGGGAACAGCTTGTCCGGACTCGGGTTCAGACAACACCATACAAATTCCGACCACCTCTTGAGAATTATACGTATGGTGTCCCCTTAATATAGTTTCAGGGATTCGCTTATATTTCAAGACCCGACCCTAGAAAGCAATGGATTTACGGCCTTCAGCCTTGGGAAACGGCCAAAGTCTCTGTCGGCAGTCCACAACTCAGTCACACCGTGATGTCGGCACAAAGCGGCAACCCGCGCATCGTGTACCTGCGGACCGGACACGCGTCCGGTCTGAAGTATGGAACTGAGTTGCAGCAGATAGCCCTCTGATTCCGCTAGCAGGACAAGACTCGGGGACTCAAACCAGGCCTCGACCTGGTCAATAGCCTTTTCTAAAGGGGTTGGGGGAACGTAGATTCGAAGATGGGTTACAATGGCGAGAAATTCGTGAATGCATGGCCACGGGACTGCCCATGGAGAGCGCCCCTCAGCCAGCCTGACAATACAGTCATAAGCAGGATCGTGCCAGGAAGAATCTTCGCGGTGCGCATACACCAGCAGGTTGGTGTCAACAGCGATCATCCGCCTCTTCCTTCGTAAGTAAGTTCTCGAATTTGCTCCCAGGATGCCCCCGCAAGATGAGCCTGCAACCCGTTACCCTTGAAAGTGGTTTTTCGAAGCCGGAAAGCGGCGGTCTGCCTGCGTTCGGCAATTATCCGGCGCAGGCCCTCCTCTACCAGTGATTTCAGGGTTGTCCGGTCTCTGGCGGCCAATTTGCGCGCCTCCTCAAAAACACTATCTGGTATCTGTATGGTTGTCTTCATATTGCTGACCGTATCATGATATATTTCAAGATGTCAAGGTGCCTGGCCGACCAGAATCCACCGGGAAAGTTCAGGGGACACCATACCAAGTTCCGGCCACGTCTTGAGAATTACGCATGATGTCCCGTAATAGAATTTCAAATCACATACTGTCCGTCAAACTTCATTTCGCCGGTGCGGGGCTTCGTCGTAATATGCGGCGTGCAAGTGGACCGTAGCCTTTCAGAGATCTTCAGGCTGGAGGCCAGTGCTCTTGGCAATCCTGGCAAGCATGCGAGGACCGATTTCCTCTCGATCGTGGAAGGAAAAAACGTAATTGGGCCATTTAGGCCGGGATAAAACACGTTGCGATCCTGGAGTGACCCGCTTGACCGACCATCCAATGCGCAGCAGGGCGCCGAGCACTTGGCGTGCGGTGGAAGAAGGCCATTGGCTCATGCTGACACGGCAAACAGTTCGTCAAGTTCGGGAATTGCTTCACCATGATCAAGTCGATCTGCGATTACTCGAAGCGCAAGAACCTCAACCCGCGTGATAGCTTCTTCCCGCGTCTGGCCGTAGACCAAGACTCCGGGCAGTTCAAGCACTTCCGCGATCCACCGACCATCCTGTTCACGTTCGGTCTGGACTCTCATGACCGGATCCTCCTGTGCAAAATGTAACCTACTGGGGATCCCGGCGCAAGATCATAGATTGGGAAAGCAGGGCATTCTATTTTCCGAACACGTTGTAATCAGGGGGCACCATACTAAGTTCCGGCCAAGCTTTGAGAATTACGTATGATGTCCCATGAACCGTCCCATGTCGCAGAGATTGTCGTGAACGTGTCGCAAAGATCAATCCCGTCCAGCGAAGCGATACTCGGGGTTGTGAGTCCCGCTCAATGCTGGTCGGACCCCCTGTCATCCGATCGGCGATCGTGAATCATGGGTGGAAGCCTTTGGCCATAACCCAGCTTCCTTCAGCCCAATTTTGATCAATTTTCTGGAAGGGTGAAGGATAAAATCTACAATATTCCTCATATTTATGCTATAATAGGTTTAAAAAGTTAGCATCTCGAACTCATTCTCTTCTCGGCTCTCGACGTAGCACAAGCCCCACTTGGTCCAGAGCCTTTGCAAAAGGTGACTGAATGACCAGCCCCTATTTGGCGCATTCCGCAAACTCAGCCGGTTATGAGGAACCTCTCTGGGAGCATTTGACACGGGTTGCGGATCGAGCGGCTCAGTATGCGGCGGCGTTTGGAGCTGAAAAGGAAGCCAAAGTTATTGGGCTGTTACACTCAATTCTGGCAACGTCTTGAGAATTAAGCATGCTGTCTCTTGAACCTCGAACCCAAGGAGGTCTGAAATGGAAGAATACATGGTGAAAATGGAAGTTTCAGGCCCGACAGCCATGTGGACGAGACCGGATACGGGGGATACGCCTGTGAGCTATCC